>CANJEC010000076.1 GCA_947473395.1 Actinomycetota bacterium
GACATCGTGACGCAGACCGAGACTGTTGAGCCCTATCGGCGCACCAGAGAAGACTTGTCGCGACTGTCGCGAGCATCTTCGTTGCTTGAGGCCGTGGAGCAGTTGGCACAGGAACGCGAGCCAACGCCGCGGTTGTTCGACATGTTGCTTGGCGGTCTGCGAACTGTTGAGGAGAGCAATCCTGCGATGATCTCTGCTGCGTTCTACCTCAAGCTGCTCGCCGTCGAGGGCGTGGCACCAGAACTAGATGCCTGCGTGGAATGCGGCCAGGAGGGTGGCCCATTTGCATTGGCACTTGAGGCCGGTGGAGTGAGGTGCGCCAGCTGTGGGGGTGGGCGACCAGTTTCGCCCGAGGCGCTCAGCGTGAGTCGCGCTGTTCTGGGCGGTGGCCTGAACGCAGTGCTCTCGCTGCCCGAGAGTCCAGTGACCTATGAGGTCGAATCTCTGGCCACTACAGCGCTAGAGGCACATATTGAGCGCAGGCTTCGTGCACTGCGCTTGCTTCACTAGGCCCAGGGAAATTACTCGCCGCGGGTGCGTCTAGAACCAGGGCTTCTGCGCGGCCTCATAGGTCCAGTAGAACTCGGGGTCTGACTTGGTCAGGTAAATGATTCCCTCGACAAGACCAATGATTGGGCTAATCCCGCAGAACAACAGCAGGATCATGATGATTCCTTCGGTGGTGTAGCCCAAGTAAAATTTATGCACTCCTATTCCGCCAAGCAGAAGCGCCAGAATGCCAGCAGTCACCTTTTTACTGGAGTCATAGTGGGGCAGCCTATTGCGGTCAATCGGCGCCCCATTTGCCCAAGACCAAGTCCCCCAGGGTGGAGGTGGCGGCCCAGCGCTGAACGGTCCAGTTGAACCCTGATACAGCGATGCGGCGGCTGCAGGCGCTGTCGGCACAGGGGGTGCGGGTGCTGCCGCTGGCGCCACTTGCCCCCATTGGGTTCCGTCCCACCATCGTGTAGCCCCAGACCCATCTGGGTACCACCCTGCGACTGGTCCGACGGGATTCGGTGCTGCTGGGGTCGGTGCTGCGGGGACCTGATTAGGCCAGTTGTCATTGGGTGGATCATTCGTCATGGGAAACTTCCTCAGGGTGTCTTGACTTGCGAATTCAGATGGATTTCGGAGTCTGGCGGAGTACGAAAGAGGGGGCCCGTGGGCCCCCTCTGTACTAGTTCGGATTGGTCAGATTGCTATGCAACCACGGTCTCATTATTGAGCGCACGGTAGCTGTAGACGATCGCAACAAGTGAGACTGGCGTCGAGACGAGGAGTCCGACACCACACAGGCAGGCGCCTGCAAGTTGCACGAGATACGCAACAAGAAGAATGAGGAATACCTCACCGAACTTACCTTTGACCCAGTTGATGCTTGTCTTAATTGCCTCACCAGGGCTGAGACCCTTATCGAGGGCAAGTAGTGGCGCATAGGCCACAAAGATCAGCCAGATAAGTGCTGGAATGACGCAAAGAATGAACCCAATAAAGACTCCAATTCCAACCAGAATCTGAGTGAGGATATACGGGACAATATTCTCTGTCTTGACCAACATCTCGGGTGAGGGAGCCTCGCCGCGAGTGACCGCAAGGCCGGCACGCCAAACTCCAGCCTGCACAATCGAAACTGCAACGTAGCCAACAGCGGCAATAAGAGCAGACCAGAAAAGCGCCAGAAAGCCAGTGCTACTCGGCGTGAGCACAGTTTGAACTACTTGGATCACGATCACTGCAACAAATACGGCAATCATCAAGATGATGAAGGGGCCGACGTTCTCGGTGAACTTCTTCCACCCGTAGCCAATTGCGGGGCCAACCTCTAGGCGTGGAACTTCACCGCCGCCGCCGTAGGGCTGCGCTGGTGGCGGAGTGAATCCTCCGGGAGGTCCACCAAATCCACCAGGGGGTGGTGGGGTTCCGCCGGGTGGCATCGGTGGAGGTCCACCAAACCCGCCAGGCGGTGGTGGAGGTGAGGCAGGTGGAGGCGGGGTTGCTCCCGGTGGCGGTGGCGGTGTGCCGGGCAGGTCGCTCATAAGTCAATCTCCAAGGTGTTCAATAATTCTTCGGCGGGTAAGAGCCCCAAAGTAGTTGCAATCACTACTTGGCTGACGGATTTTATTTGCTCGCTGCTCTAAGACAGTCGGACCAATCGCCCCAGGAGTCTGTGCACCTTGCACCGGAGCAGTAGCGTGTGCCCCCATGTCAGGCCCCTCAGAATCCGGATCGGGCAAGGTCGGTACTCCCGAACTGTTCGACAAAGTTGTCAACCTCACTAAGCGCCGCGGGTTTGTGTATCCCTCTGCCGAAATCTACGGCGGGTTTCGCTCCACCTACGACTACGGGCCCATTGGCGTGTTACTGCTCCGCAACGTCAAAGACGCGTGGTGGCGCTCGATGGTGCAGCTCCGAGAAGATGTGGTGGGCCTCGATGCCTCAATCCTGTCGCCTCCACAAATCTGGGAGGCCTCGGGGCACCTCGCAAACTTCACTGACCCACTTGTGGATTGCACCAAGTGCAATACCCGCCACCGTCTCGACAAATTGGATGACCCCGAGGTCTGTCCGAATTGCGGTGCTCGGGGGTCATTTACAGAGCCGCGAGAGTTCAATTTGATGTTCAAGACTCAAGCTGGACCCGTTCAAGATGCCGGTGCTGTGGCCTACCTGCGGCCCGAGACTGCCCAAGGCATGTTCATCAACTTTAAGAATGTGATCGACACCACCCGCGTGCGCCCACCGTTCGGCATTGCGCAGGTTGGCAAGTCCTTCCGAAACGAGATCACTCCAGGAAACTTTGTGTTCCGAACTCGCGAGTTCGAACAGATGGAGATGGAGTTCTTTGTTCACCCCGATGAGGCGCAACAGTGGTACGAGTACTGGTGTGCTGAGCGGTACCAGTGGTACCTAGATCACGGCATGCCCGAGGATCAGTTGCGGCTGCGTCCACACGATGACGATGAACTGTCGCATTACTCATCAGGCACCTCTGATGTGGAATTTTTGTTCCCCTGGGGTTGGGATGAACTTGAAGGTATTGCCAATCGTGGCAACTACGACCTGACTCAGCATGCTGCGCATTCCGGTGAAAAGCTGGAGTGGTATGACCAAGCTGCGAACGAGCGGTGGGTGCCGCACGTGATTGAGCCAGCAGCAGGAGCTACTCGCACGGCAATGGCCTTCTTGATGGCCGCATATGACGAGGAAGAAGTCAAGGGTGAAACCCGCGTAGTGCTGCGGTTGCATCACCGCATTGCGCCCTACAAGGTGGCCGTCCTGCCGCTATCAAAGAAGGCGGAGTTGGCAGACCCAGCTCGAGCGCTTGCACAACAACTCCGCGGCAGTTTCATGACGGATTATGACGAGACTCAATCCATAGGCCGTCGCTATCGTCGCCAAGATGAACTGGGAACCCCGTACTGCATCACGTTTGATTTCGACTCGCTCGAGGACCACGCGGTAACTGTTCGGGAGCGTGACTCGATGGAGCAGGAGCGAATCGCGATTGCGGATGTGGCTTCATACCTGCGCGAACGCATGATCTGATTCGCCAGTCTGACCCGCCCGGTAGAGTGAGGGCGTTGTGGGCATTCTCGACGAAGACATCGGAAGGGTACGAGAGTCGACCGATATTGTCGCGGTGATCTCGCAGTACACGCAGCTCAAGCGTGTTGGGCAGCGTTGGACTGGTCTCTGCCCATTCCACAATGAGAAATCCCCAAGTTTTTCGGTGAACTCCTCAGAGGGCCTCTACCACTGCTTTGGCTGTAAAGCCTCTGGCGACGCGATTACGTTCCTACGTGAAAAAGAAGGGCTGGACTTTGTCGGGGCAGTAGAGATGCTTGCGAATAAGGCCGGCATCACCCTGCGCTATACGGATCATGATGAGGGTGAAGGGCGAAAGCACCATGCCCGGCTGTTCGAGGTCACCGAGGCTGCAGCGAGTTGGTATCACGAGCGCTTAAAGACTGCGCCCGATGCGGCAGCTGCTAGGTCGTATTTGCGTGGGCGGGGGTTTACGGCTGAAGAGGTTGCGCACTACCGGATTGGCTGGGCACCTGATGGATGGGACCTGATGGTCAAGGCTCTCAAAATCTCTCAGGCCGATCTCGAGGGCAGTGGCCTTGGAATGAAGAACAAAGCGGGGCGTCTGCAGGATTTCTTTCGAGCCAGAATCCTGTTCCCGATCATGGATGAGCGAAGCCGTGTCATTGGCTTCGGCGGCCGCAAACTGCCCGAGGCCGAGGGTGCCAAGTATCAGAACTCCCGAGACAATGAGCTGTATCACAAGTCCAAGGCGCTCTACGGGCTGAACTGGGCCAAGGCTGATGCCGTCAACGCAGGTGAGATTGTTATTTGTGAGGGGTATACCGATGTCATTGGCTTTGCTCGGGCAGGGATTCCACGAGCGATTGCTACTTGCGGCACGGCATTGACTGAAGAGCACGTCAAGATGCTCAAGCGGTTTACCCGGCGCTTGGTTTTGGCCTACGACGCAGACGACGCCGGTCAAGCCGCTGCGGACCGTGTTTATGCCTGGGAACGAACTCACGATATTGAGGTTGCAGTCGTGGTGCTGCCTGATGGCTCCGACCCCGATGAGCTCGCTCGGACTGCCCCCGAGTTGCTTCGGGAAGCCGTCACATCTGCTCGTCCGTTTCTAGACTTTCGCGTGGACCGCGTCTTAGCCGGGGCAGATTTTCGGAGTGCCGAAACCCGCACGCGTGCCGCTGATGCTGCGCTCGCAGTGGTGGCAGAGCACCCTGACGAACTAGTGCGCGATCAGTACGTCATGCAGGTGGCCGACACGTGTCGCGTCGATGCGAGCCTGTTGCGCGAGCGACTCAAAAAGGTTCGGGCTCAGCCCAGGGTTGAGCCCCAGCAAGGGCGGAACAGATCGGCTCCTTCTGGGGGCAAGGACCGAACTGCGCAACCGGGAAGCTGGTCAACCGGTGAGCCAATGCCTCAGGAGCAGCCTGACCACGGAAATGGTGGCGGCTCGCAGGGCTTTGATAGTGCCACAGAAGGCGCTGCAGCTAGGCCAGCGGAACCCATTCGGGACGGTGCCGAAACCGAGGCCCTCAGACTCGCACTGCAGCATCCAGAACTAGTCCAGGCTTTCTTGCAGCCAGAGTTGTTTACCCATCCAACAATCCGACAGGCCTACGAACTCATCGGTACCCAAGACTCGCTAGCCCTGATTGTGGATTCTGCCCCGCCCGAGGTGGGCGCTCTGCTCGTACGCCTAGCTGTGGAGCCCTCAGAGGCGGAATCCACAGATGTGCTCGGCCGGCTCGCAACCGAGGTGGGCAGGGTCGTCATGAGCGAACTTGAAGCAGAGGCGCGGAGTTCTCCAGACCCGCTGGCCTACGCGGCTTCGATTGCGTGGCTCAAGGTGACACTTGACCAACTCCGCTCACCTCGAGCCGAGGTGGAAATCCTGTCGCAGTCGCTAGCGTGGTTAGCAGATCGACGACGTGTAACAGAGCAGGAGTGACCTAGGTGTCCATTTGGTTAGTAGTGCCCGAGGAAGAGGTGCTGACCCTGCAAACTCGGGCTCAAGCTCAAGACAATGTTTTGCACCTTGACGACGCTCTCAGCGCCCTGCAGGTAGAGATGACTGATGAAGTCATGGATGAAACCACCGCCTTTTGGGCGGCACGTGGGGTTTCACTTCGCGTTGACGTCGATGATGAGGTTGACCCGGCTGCGGATCTGCCAGTAGAGGAGCTGACAGCAGATGCGAAGAGAGTCACCCAAGGCAGCCGCGCCCAGTTAGGAGCGGGAGTTGATGGCCATGGCCTGCTCGACCCACTAGATGGGCCCGAGGGGGATCTGCTGCGACGACGTGAGGTTCGAACTTCTCGAAAGAAGGGCAAGTCTGGGCCTCAACAGTCCGGATCCGATTTTTCCGCGAATGCTGACCCAGTGAGAATGTATCTGCGAGAGATTGGGCAAGTTCCGCTTCTGAATGCTCAAGAAGAGGTGTCCTTGGCCATGAGGATTGAGGCAGGGGTTCTGGCCGAGGAACGCACCGCCGACCTCAACGCATCAGGTGAGATCAATGCGCTCGATGCCGTAGAAAAAGCCCAAGTTCGTCGGACCATCAGGGACGGTGAGCGGGCCAAGAGAGACCTGACTCAGGCCAATCTTCGACTCGTAGTTTCTATAGCCAAGCGCTACTTGGGGCGAGGAATGCACATTCTTGACCTGATCCAAGAAGGCAACCTTGGCCTGATGCGAGCAGTAGAAAAGTTTGATTACACCAAGGGTTTCAAGTTCTCTACCTATGCAACCTGGTGGATCCGCCAATCAGTCACACGGGCCATTGCCGATCAGGCACGCACGATTCGCATCCCCGTGCATATGGTCGAGTCCATCAACAAAGTTCATCGTCATCAGCGTGCCTTGAGCCAAGAACTTGAGAGGGAACCAACCATTGAGGAACTCGCAGCAAAGACCGAATTAAAGCCCAATCAAGTTCGTGAGATTCTTCGCATCTCGATGGACCCACTCTCGCTTGACTCACCGGTTGGAGATGAGGCTGATAGTCACATGGCTGACTTCATTGAAGACAAACGAGCGGTTATGCCCGCCGATGTGGCTACTGCGAATTCGCTCTCTGAGCAGATCATGACAGCGCTCGATGACCTGTCGGACCGAGAAAAAGAAGTGGTCCGTTTGCGATTTGGTCTGGATGGTGATCAGCCGCAGACTCTTGAAGAAGTTGGCAAACAGTTCGGTGTTACCCGCGAGCGAATCCGCCAGATCGAGGCCAAGACCCTTGCAAAGCTGCGTCACCCGCAGCGCAGACAACAACTAGAGGACTACCTCCGAGCCGACTGAGTCCATGGCCTCACCGGCTCAGATGTTGGAGGTTCCTCGGGGACTGCTAAAGTCCCACTGCCATTGAAGGCGACCAAGATCGTCGGCACCCTTCCGGGGTAGCTCAGCTGGCAGAGCAGCTGACTGTTAATCAGCGGGTCGTGAGTTCGAGCCTCACCCCCGGAGCACTCGAAGCCCCTGTTTCGGCAGGGGTTTCGTCGCGTCAACTCGGAAATCAACGTTCCTGAGTCGTTCTACCTGTTTGTTCGAAACTGATGCCACCAACGGCTCAGAACCCCGTATCATATGAAGTGTTGTCTATGCCGCTGCGAGTTTCGCTGTGTCACCCGCATCGGATGCTTTCATTAGCGAGTCAGTTTCTTTAGCCAGCTATTTTCTACAGAGAGGCAGTCATCATGATCGATCAAATTGGATCTACATCCTTCGAGGGTTCCCCTCAGAGTTCGGTTGCTCTCGCAATGCTCGATGGGTGGGCTAGTGAGGTGCACGATGGCCTCGTCCGCAAGTCGTTGATTGTTGATGACCTGTTGGACCTGCGCTCCGAACTTGCCGATGAGCCTCTTCTTCTGATCGAAATTGATCAGTTCTTGTCGAGCATCCCCGGTAAGACGGTTGTCGAGCCAAAGTGGTGGGCTGCAACGCTCGCCAGGTTGCAAGAAGAGCTCGCTCAGCGACTGCCCGCAGGAGCAGCAGTCGATTCCTGAGACCAAATGTGGCTACGATCCTCTGCCGAGGGCCGGTAGCTCAGTCGGTTAGAGCAGGCGACTCATAATCGCTCGGTCGTGGGTTCGATCCCCACCCGGCCCACAAAACCATCGAGAGGCGAAGAGCGGTCGCTTTCTGGGCGGATAGGCAAGGTAACTTTCCGCGACGAATCTTGTGCCAGGCCAGTAAACTTGAACTGGGGCTAAGAGTCTAGAAAGCACACTAAAGCATGGGGCGCAGAAGAAGGTCAGAGCGAGTGACGTGGCTATTAGGCGTGGCTGTTTGCTGTGCAGTAGTTGTTGCGATTGCAGCGGTGGTCATTGGACAAAGTCGAGAATCTAATCCTGATGCTTCCTCAGAAACCGCCACGACCGAGAAGTGTCAGAGCGAGCCTTCCCCGAGCGTCGACCTCCGGGGCTGCGATCTGAAGGATCGGTCATTCGTCGAAGCCAGTCTGGCATACGCAAATTTGGAGAAGGCAGACCTGCGCGGAGTCGATCTGTCTCAGGCCGACTTGTCCAACTCCAAGCTGGCAGGAGCCAACCTCACGGGTGCCAAACTGGTTGACACAGATCTCGAAGGGGCTGACTTGGAGTTTGCAGACCTAACCGAAGTCGATGCTCGTGATGCCGACTTTGAAGCCGCCCGCCTAACCCGGAGCGTATTGGACAGGGCGAATCTTGAGCACGCAGACCTAAAGACAAACCTCCAGTTCGCTAGTCTGATTGCGGCGAACCTAGAGGGCGCTCAGATCGACGGGGCAAACTTGAGTCGGGCGAATCTGTCCTACGCAATTCTTAACGAGGCACACTTAGAGAATGCCGATCTGACTCGTGCCGACCTGACTCGGGTTCGTATGTCGAGTGCGACTCTGACGAGTGCACGACTACGTTTTGCTAAACTGACGTCCGGGGATCTGAGCTATTCCAACTTTTCTCAAGCTGATCTGTCCGAGGCTGACCTAACTGATGCCAACCTCACAGAGGCAAGATGGTTTGAGACCACGTGCCCCGATGGGACCTACCAAGAGGGAACAACACCCTGCATGTAGGTCAACCAAGCTTCTGACTTTTGACCAATGAGCTCACGGGTTTGTCTTGGGAGTGTCGTCTCCGCCATGGCTGTGTCGGCCTGAACTCTCCCCCGACGAGTCATCGATGGGGCTCGAGGGTGGGGTGTAGGGTGCGGTGGTGGTTTCGGGAGACTCCGCGTGGTGGGCTTCGCGTGGCCTGCTTTCCGATTCTGGAGACTCAACGATGTCGGCAGAGGAATCATCCCCAGAAGAGTGATCTTCAGTGTGAGGGTTGTCCTCGATTGCCGTTGAACTGTGATGCACTGAAGCGTCCTCTGGATGGAGGTGGTCCTCAGTTCCTGGGATTGTCGCCACGGGCGAGTCGCCTACCGCCGGTGCGTCTACACCGTGGTCGTCGACGCTGCCACCTGCCGGGTTGCTTGGGGCGTGATCC
>CANJEC010000077.1 GCA_947473395.1 Actinomycetota bacterium
ACCCAAAATCAACGTAGAGACTGCAAGGGTCTCTTCGTAACAAAACCCCAACCACAGGTCACCATCAAAGCGGGCCAACCGCTCATCTCGTCGAGGGGCAGAAATCCCATCAGGGGCAGGATGGAAAAAGAGCGGAACGTTGAGCTCCACACATGTCGCATACAACTGATCGAACTCTGGATCATCGAGCGGACGACCAAGGTCGGTCCCGATATAGGCACCGAGCAAACCCAGTTCCTTGACAGCACGACGCAACTCTGAAGCGGCCAGCGCAGGGTCCTGTGTAGGCAACTGCGCCAAACCAGCTAGACGGTTCGGAGCCTGCGCAACAAGTGCGGCAAGGGCATCGTTATGGGTCTGAGCGAACAGCGTTGCCGATCGGGCATCTACCCCCGAGAAATAGGTGAGCGGATTCGGTGACAAGACCTGCAGTTCGATACCAAGTTTGTCGAGTGCGGCTAGTCGAAGATCAAGGTCCATAAACGCTGACCCGCGGTACTTCACTCCGTGCAGAACATAGTCACCAACCCGAAAGTACGGCAGGTCTCCGCAATCCGGATTTCCCTCATGCAGTTCGGGGCCATGCTCCCCGCAGGCACCCAAACTGTTCTCTAACACCACGTGAGCGTGAAGATCGATCATGGCGCGCCATCACCAAAGAGCACGGGGTACTCGCTCCAATAATTTCGTGCACTCAGCGGGTCGAGCTTGGCAGGTGCGTCAGGATCGGGTCGGCCTCCAGCTAGGAGCACAGCCGACACGGTGGCTGGGACAAGGCCCAACAAGTGTTCTGCCTCTGGGGGTAGCCCGGTTGGGTCCACGCCAGCGGCTAAATCTTGTCCAATACAGGCATGCATACCTAGTCCAAAGCTCAACCCCCACGGGGCGACGCCCCGGTCCGGGCTGCGCTCCGGTTGGAACTGCCCTGCTGTTTCACCGAATACCTGCGGGTCTCGGTTTGCAGCCATCAAGTCAATGATGACTTTGTCACCTGCAGCGACTTGGGTGCCGTCACTCAAGACAAGATCCTGAACGGCCCAGCGCATGGCTACGGGACTCGATGGATTGAGTCGAATGGTTTCGTGCACGCACCGCTGCAAAAATATGGGGTCGGTTTTTGCACGTTCAGCTAGCTCGGGTTGTGAGTCTGTGTAGGCAAAGATTTGGTCAAGCGTTCTGAGGAACGCAGTGGCCGAGGTATGAGCCCCAGCCAACAAAAAGAAGCACACTTCTCGCAGCAGAACATCGCGGGGCAATTCAAGCTGGTCTTGGTTGCGAAGCAGGGTGGTCAGGACATCTTGGGGAAGGTCAGCTTCTGTAATCCGATTGCCTTCGAGGTCCTTGAGTAGCGCTGTTCGCCGAGCAATTGAGGGCTGCAAAAACTCTTGATCGAATTCCTTTAGGGCCTGAGTCACCTGGGCCTCTTTGGCAGCAACATCTCCGCTGTAATGCGCAAGCGTTGCACCCTCGATAAAAGTCATGAGGTATGCGTACAGGCGAAGGGTCTCTTCGGGGGTCCCCGCTGGGCGATCCACCCCCGCTGTTAGCGCCGCCAGATTCATCATGATCTGATGACTCAACGTCACGAGTTCGCCCCTACCAGCCAGAACTGCCGGGGCAAGGGTCGCCTCAAGGAGCGGCGGGAACAGTTCTCGCTCGTAGCGAAGATGCGTGTCTTTTCTAAACAGGCGGTTCTCTAACCTGCGACGAGCTCGGTGATCATCACCGTGCAGGTTGACCAACACATCGGCCATGACCACTTCACCTGCGTCGTAGAGAGCCTGGCGAAGGTCCTTCTGACGAAATACTTCACGGGCCTGCTCATAGGAGGAGATGGTAAAAACGGCTGGCTGGCTGTCTACGCGTGGCAGCCCTCGCAGCCCTGGAGTTTCTGTGACCTCTAGATTTTCTGGCATCTCTGGTGGCGGCATCAGGCGCTCCGAACCTGCTCATGGTGAACTCGCTGCAGATCTCGGGCTGCCCAAAAGGCTGCACGGGTGATCAGATCCTGATGGGTGGCGTTGCTCAAGGATTCAACGCTGTGGCCCAAGAGGTCAGTTACTACTCGGCCCCTCCCGACTGATTGAGTCCACAACAGCGGCTGGTCGACCCCTAAATAGGGGGCAGTGAGCAGCGGTGTGAGGCCCGGAACCTGGTCCAGAAATCCGTAGAGTTCGTCGGCAAGTAAAAAGTTCTGGGCCTGGGCAGTCACCGGGTGCTGAGCGCCTGCTGCTGTGATTGTCACCTCAAACTCCCCCACTGGCGGGTGAGAGGATGCCGACCAGTTCCAACTGGCACCGGTCAACTGCTTCCAGACTGGGTGAGCATCAAAACAGATCACGGCCGTATGCAGAGCCAGAAGCCCTCCCCCCTGGGTTACGAACTCGTGCACCAACTCGATGTCCTCATGCTGCAGTGAGTAGGCCCACTCGTTTCTCAACTCGGCGTAGCGGTCTGCTTGCATCTTCCAGCGAAGCGCGTTCACCGTGATCAGGTCCCATGGCTCGATCTCGCCAACCGCTGACAGTCTGAGCAACTCAAAGAAGTCTCCCGGCTGCTCAACCAGATGCGTAGAAACTTCGGTGTCCGTGTTCTCACCCGGCGACTCTGCAGAGCTTTCGGCCAAGCCTGGTGCCTGACTTGAGTAGCCAGCATCCAGAATTCGGACTAGTTCTGCCGAAGTCCGTTCAAAGTCATGGCCTGGGCCACCCGAGAGCAGAAGGTGGCGCATTACTGATCACGCTCCAGGTCCACTGTGCTGGTTGGCTGACTGGCAAGTCCCTCACCAACTGAATCAACGGACTGCGGCCGCGGGAGAGAAGCAATCACGCTCATGGTCACTCCCCCATCAACAAGCAGTTCGGTTCCCGAGATGTAACTCGCCGCATCGGACAGCAAAAAGAGTGCAGCTGCTGCTACCTCTTCTGCAGCGCCCAAACGCCGCAAGGGCACGCTGCTCTCTCGACGAGCACGGATCTCATCATCTGCATAGATCGGCTCGGACATGCCGGCGTTGATCAGCCCGGGAGCTATCGCGTTTGCACGAATTCCAAAGGGACCCCATTCGAGTGCCATCTGTTGAGTGAGGAGCGCTACTGCTGCTTTGGTCGAACCGTAGGCACCGGAATTTGGACCGGGGGCAACCCCATTCATCGAGGTCACCGTAACGAGTGATCCGGGTTGCCCGGCTGCAATCATGCGGCGAGCAACTGCGCGTGCAGTAATGAATGTGCCAGTCAGATTCACGTCAACAACTTGCCGAAAATCTTCGAGGCTGGCATTGAGCAGGGGACCAAACCGAACAATCCCGGCGTTACACACAAGGGCATCAGGTGCAGCGGATGATGTGGTCTGGGCAAACTGCTCGAGCGCTTCTTGCACACTGAGTTCTTGGGCGATGTCGGCCTGCAGGGCCACCGACTCATGACCGATTCGCTGAGCCACGCTCTGCGCCGCGCTGCCATCAAGATCAAGCACCCCAACCCGCCAACCTGCAACAGCCGCTGCCTGAGCTATTGCGGCCCCTAGGCCGTTTCCGGCCCCAGTCACAATCAGCGTCTTGGGAACAGCGAAGGGTTGTGTGCTCACTGCGTTATGCCCGAGTCGTTTGCCGCGGCACGGTCCTGGGTCAGCAACTGCTCAGACCACCGCCCGACATGCTCGCCAGTGAGTGCCTCTCGGGTTGGCCAGGGTGCCGTCAGGTCTACTGAGACGCCTCGAGAAAACACGTAGTCAAGGTTGGCTCGATTGCCAAGCACAGCAATGTCTGCGGCGGGGTTGCCATTGACGACTAAGACATCCACAGCAGCCCCCCTGCACAGCACGCCCACCGAGCCCTCCGGCATGCGAAGCGCCAGTGCACCGTTCCGAGTCGCACAGGTGATCGCTTCGAGTGCAGACATGCCGATCTGCGATACGAATAGTTCGAGTTCTCTTGCGTGCCAATGCCCATAGGGAGTCAGCGAGAATCCGCTTTCTGACCCGCAGAGCAGGCGAACACCCGCCTGGTGTGCGCGAAGCATCATGGCTGCAGTGGCTTGAATCTCGCCGCGAAACAGATCTACCTGACTGGTGCCCGCTCCGACCTTGGCGCCGTAATCCGCCAGGTTTGCCAAGAAGGTAAAGGTGGGTGCCAGAGACGCTCCCGCCTCGACCACTGCCTCGAGTGCAGGTTCATCCATAAAGCTGCCATGCAGAATCAGATCGACGCCGGCCTGTGCTGCGAGCCGGGTTGAGTGGGCGCTGCGACAATGTGCCAGCACGGGAGTGTTCAGCGCATGCGCCGTCTCGGTCACTGCTCGGAGTTCATCAAGTGACCAGACCGTGGCCTCGCCGGTTTGATTGGGAAGCGATCCCGTGACGTGAATCTTGATCCAGTCGGCGCCGTATTTGATCTGCTGACGCGTGAGGCGAACCATCTCGTCTCGGTTACCGACCACTTGTGCGTACCCGAGCGTTCCCGAATCGGGAATCAGCCGGCCAGCAGTCCCGCCCGCAGAAGTGAGCAGTGCATTCATACCCGAAGCCATTCGTGGGCCTTCAACTAGGCCAGCGTTGATGCCATCTCGTAGAGCTGGGCCGAGATCAAAAATACAATCGGCGTCCAAGAATCCGGTGACACCGGCACGTAACAGCTTGGGTACGTTGAATGCGGCGAGCAGCATGGCAGTGGACGGCTGCCGGTGGAAGAACAGTTCATCGTTGCTAGAGGGTTCACCAAAAGTGATGTGACAATGTGCGTCGATCAGGCCGGGCATGACCGTTCGGCCACGGACATCGAGAGTCCTGAGCGCTGAACCCTGTTCGGTTGCAGTCTGAGCACCTTGTGTGGCCTCGGCGCCGACTCCAAGAATGCAATCCCCCGAGAACAACAAGTCAGTGTTGGGCTTAGGCGGAACGCCACTTCCATCAATCAGCGTTCCACCCCGCAGCAGAACTAACTCGGAGCTAGGCACAACTCACCGTTCCACATACGAGTCGAGCGCTGTGCTGACTGCTGTGCCAGCGGGCAACAAGTCGGGGCCAATGCTCAGGTCAACGGCACGTTGAAAGTGATGGATGAGTCGCTCATGCCACCCAATCTGGAAGGGCTGAGCTCCTGGAGATTCAACCGAGGCTTGAATCGGCGCCATGTTGGCCTTGTCCTGGGCCATCACTGTGTCAAAGAGTTCCAAGCGTTGCAGGTGTTCCTCGGGCACCTCTTCGCCTTCCCAAGCTGGTGCAAACCAGTTGAGTTCAAGCTCTGTGGTGCGCTGGTCTACTGGCCACATGGATAAGAAGGTGAAGGCTCCGGTGTCCATCGGCACGACCAAGTTGGGAAAGATGCCAAACGAGGTTGAAGTCTGACGCCACAGCAGACCGACTGAGGGGTTGTCGTTCTGATCGGACACCATGGGAAAATCTCGTAACTCCTCGCGCTTCTCGGTCGTGAGGCGGCTGTGACCGTTTGGCAGCATCGACACGGTGACTGACTGGTCGTCGTAGAGCAGCGCCGCGTTATCTGGGTGCACAGTTCTGATGTGGTACACCTCTAAGAAGGCGTCGACCATGAGCTTCCAGTTGGCCTCGACTCGGTGAATCTGCCGACCGACTCGGCGCATGCCGGGGCCGTTGATGTCGAGCATCTGCTCACAGATCGGACCAAGAAAATCAATCAGAGGTTCGGCTTGAGCGTCTTCGTTGATGAACACCCATCCCTGCCAGACCTCGCAGCGAACAGGCACGAGCGCCAACTCCTCTGTGTCTAGGTCGACAAAGCTTCGCGAATCTGGAACGGCCTTGAGCTTGCCTTGTGTGTCGTAGGACCAGGAGTGATATTGGCAAGTAAGCCGCTTGGCCACGCCGCAGACATCGCGCGTGACAGGTGCTCCTCGATGTCGACAAGAGTTGTAAAAAGCGCGCAAGACATTGTCTTGTCCTCGAACAATCACAATCGGTGCACCAGAGCGGGTAAAGAGTTGGTACGCGCCCGGTTCGGCCCACTCGGACTCGTGGCCAGCAAAAAGCCAATTCCGATGAAAGATCTGCTGCATTTCCAACTCGAAGAAGTCTGGGTTTGTATAGCGAGTCGCTGGAATCAGCGGCACGGCAATTGCATCAGCGGGCGGGGCTGTGCGGGCCTTTTCCACTGCAATGCGCTCACGAATGGTCTGTTCAATTGCAACGTCCATGGTGACTCCCCAGAACTGGTTTCTACTCGGCGAGCGAGGCCCGCATCGGCCTAGAGCTAAACACTGTTTATCTCTAGAAGCACACACTGTACTGAACTGTCTGAGGCCTTGGTGGCGCGTCCAAGAATCCACCTCCCTACTCGTCCTCACCTCTAGTCTGTTTCGATGACAAATAACCAGCGGTACTCATCTCGAACCCGACTAGCCATCCTTGGCACATGTCTGGTTGCCGTCGCTGCGGCGACGCTAGGAGCATGTTCCAAAGACACAACAGAAGACACAACCACAACTGCCTCAACTACCAGCACCACGGTCGACACTGCCGTTTCAACTACCGGTGACGCAGCCGCGGCTGCCGCCGCCGCAGAGCGAGTTCTGTTCGACAAAGAGGTTCAGGCTCAGCTCATTGTGGTTGGTTGCTACAAAGGTAAAGACGATGGGATTATCGGAAAACAGACTGATGAGGCAATCATCTTGTTCCAGACTGCATCCGGCTTGACCGTTGATGGTGAGCTTGGCCCCAAGACCGATGCCGCACTCACTGCTGCTGCGAACTCAAAGAAGGTTGTTTGTACGGCGACCACGGTGACCACCAAGGCACCTTCCACGACTGTTCCTCGCACGAACCCGCCTTGTACTGCTGCAGCGATTAGTGGAGCTATCGCACCGAACACGGTCAATGGCTACATCTGCGGCAACAACTTCGCTGCTGGCTCACAGAGCAACGGCGACTTTGACTCCGCATTCCTGCTTGCAGCAGGCGATGACAACAGTGGACAGTGGGTGGTCATCCCAACTGATGCAGCAACCTGTGCCGATAAGAACATCCCCGCAGCAGTCCTTGCAGAGTCCCCTTGCAAGGTCAGCTAATTCGTCATTCTTGACGTGAACAGAAGCGCTTGATTCTGCGCTGTGGTTGCTTCGGCAATCACAGCGCAGAACTCTTTTTACGCAGAGTTGTCCAATCAGACAGCGGCCACCGTTACGGGAATGGCGTTGAGCCGAGCATTGCCCGAGAGCGGGTCAATGAACTGATCCCCTGTGAGCAGGTTGCTGTTCACTCCCGGGGTTGCTGCTGCAATCGAGCCCACGGTGCCCGGGGCATCGTGGCCCCATCCGTGCGGAAGACTCACAGTGCCGATGGCAACCTCATCGGTGATTTCAACCAGAGCGACAACGTGACCAGTCTCTGACTTCAGAGATGCATCTTGCCCATCAAGAATCCCGAGCTCGGATGCGTCCACCGGATTGAGCTGCAGAGTGCAGCGCTGCTTGCCCTTCACGAGTACCGAGATGTTATGCATCCAGGAGTTGTTGGAGCGAAGGTGCCTGCGACCAACTAACAACAGGCGCTCCTCGGGAACTGAGTCCAACAGGAGCACCAACCGCGGCACATCGGCTGTGATCGAGGGGTGCGCCATCTCTATGTGCCCCGATGCAGTTCGCAGCATCTCAGGCAGGCGTGGCTTGAGCGGACCAAGGTCAATCCCGTGGGGCGCAGCTAGCAAGGCCGCAAGGTCAAGACCCTCATAGGGCCCGGTCCGCAGCATGAGATCAAGGATTGCCTCAACCCCCGTGTAGTTGGCAGCTGTCGCAGCAGTTTGTTCCTCTTCGGCATTCAACCCGCCGCGCTCTGCGACTGTTTGCAACATCATCGAATACATCATCTCGGGGTCGGCCTGTGCGCCGAGTCCGCTCGCAATCAGGGTGAGTCGAGCAAAGATCTCGTGCTCATCCATTCCGGGCTCGGTTGCGTCATCTGCATCGTGAAGCGGCGGGCTGTAGTTGGCAATGTTGCGAACCGAGAGTCCGTAGAACGCGAAGTCGAAATGAGGCTTCGCTAACGCCGAAGGCGAGGGCAGGATGACATCTGCGTGACGAGTGGTCTCGTTGATGTAGATATCGATCGACACCATGAATTCCAACTGTGCAAACGCGGCGTCGAGTCGCTCGCTGTTCGGGCAGGATCGCACGGGGTTGCCACCACTTGTCAGCAATCCGCGTACCTGCCCCGGCCCGGGAGTGTCGATCTCTTCGGCAAGAGCAGCCACAGGAAACTCACCACGAACCTCGGGATGTTCAGACACTCTCGAAGTCCAGCGACCCGTTTGGAATCCGCGACCACCAGGAGTTCGACCCGTGGTCGGTGCACCGAAGGCTGGCTCGGGGAACATGGCCCCACCCGCTGAATCAAGGTTCCCCGTGACGATATTGAGCACCTCGACGAGCCAGGATGCAAGCGTTCCGTACTCTGTGGTGTGGGTACCGATGCGCCCATAGACCGCCGCCGTAGGTGCCTCGGCCAGTTCACGAGCGATCCTTCGGGTGTCCTCGGGACTAATACGAGTGTGCGCAGCAACCGAGTCGGCGGTGAACGGCGCCAGAATCTGCAGTGTCTCATCTAGGCCGTCAAGCATCGGGCTGAGTCGACCCGGGTCAACCAGTCCGGCCGTGTTGATCTCGGTTACGAGAGCAGCAAGCCAAAGTGCATCTGTGCCGGGACGAATCGGCAAGTACTCATCTGAGGCATCAGCAGTTTTGGTTCGGCGAGGGTCGACGGTCAGGACCTTTCCACCTCGGGAACGGATGGCTTCGAGGCGACCCGGAAAGTCCGGAGCAGTGCAGATGCTGCCGTTCGACTCAAGCGGGTTGGCACCGAGCATGAGCAGGTAATCAGTGCGGTCTAGGTCTGGCACGGGAATAGCGTTGGGGCCACCAAAAAGGAACCCGCTAGAAACGTGCTTCGGCATCTGATCCACCGTGGAGGCAGAGAACAGATTGTTTGTCTTTATGGCCTTGATGAGCGGAGGGGCAAACATTGC
>CANJEC010000078.1 GCA_947473395.1 Actinomycetota bacterium
ACAGCGACGGCAAGCGTGGGACTGATGACCCATCTGCACGAACCGGACCGCCACGGTTAGTGGGTTCCGGTTTGGCCACACCGTCTGAGGTAAAGCGTGCAATGTTGATCTGCTTTGCGCTGACGGCAATCTGTGGTTTGCCGCTGGTGCTCTTTGTTGACTGGAAGCTGCTCTTCGTGGGGCTCGCCGCAATTGCTGCAGGATGGTTCTATACCGGCGGGAATCGCCCGTATGGCTATGCCGGGTTCGGCGAGATCTTTGTCTTTGTGTTCTTTGGTTTGGTGGCAACCATGGGCTCAACTTTTGTCCAAACCGAGTCATTGTCTTGGCTGAGCTTTGGTGCAGGAGTAGCCATGGGGTGCTTGGCAACAGCGCTCTTGGTAGTGAACAACCTGCGAGACATTCCTGGCGACACAGTGGTAGGAAAAAAGACGTTGGCCGTGCGACTCGGAGACCGGAAGACAAGAATTCTCTACGTGCTACTGATCGTGATTCCCGTAGTCATGGTTCCGCTCCTAGCCGGACTGAGTGGCAGGCCCCTTGCCGTGTTGGCCTTGCTAGCCATCGTGCCTGCCCGTCAGCCCATTACGCAGGTGCTGTCTGGCGCTCGTGGACCTGCTCTGATTCCGGTGTTGGTCCGAACCGGACAGGTTCAGATTGTCTATGCGCTGTTGTTGTCTGTTGGACTCTGGATTGGATCGTCAGTCGGATCCTGAAAGTTCAGTACTGCTGCTGCAGTGGATTCGGGCTGCTCAAGGTGTGCAGCGTGGCCCGCCCCAGCGATGATCTCATGGGTTGCCCCGCTGCCAATTCCTGCAACCAGACGTTCGGCAATCTCGCAGTAGCGAGTGTCTCGTTCGCCGGTCAGAACAAGCACAGGGCATTGGACGAGGTGAAGTCGATCCCAAAGCGGGGTCATCGAGGAGGTACCTGCTGAGCGAAGGCTTGCCGCTAGGCCCTCAACAGTATTTGTCTGACGTTCGGTCTCGAATCGCGCAGCTTCAGGCAGGCCAACAAAAAGGGGTTGATCGAGCCAGGATTGCAGGAAGGCATCAAGGCCAACCCGCTCGAGTAGTTCCGCCTGCTGATAGTCCCACTCCCGTCGCTGCGCCCGACCCTGTTGGTCCTCGATGCCCGCGGTTGCACCAATCAGAACCAGCGAGCTGACAAGTTCCGGGTGAGTAATGGCTGCATGCAAGCTGAGGCGACCGCCCATGGAATAGCCGATGTACTGAGACCTTCCCGCAGTAGCGCATAACAATTCGGCACCCTCGGCAATGCTCGCTTCACGATGCTGAACCGAGTGCCCGTGGCCGGGTGCATCAACTGCGAGCAAGCCACTGGATTCTGCGAGCAGTTCACCGAAGGGCCCAAGGCAACGACCTGTCTGTGCGAAACCATGCACAAACACGCGTGCATACGGGCTGCGCCCGAGGGATCGAGCAGCAAGCGATGTTGTAGTTGCCTCAAGGCTCAGTTCCGAACTCATTGCGATACACCGTAGGGTGGAACAAGTTATGGCACAGCAACAACCTCTCGGTGGGCCCAAGGCTGATACTCCTGTGACAGGAGCCGATGTAGCCGCGACCTACTGCGCAACGCTGATTGACGAATGGGTCAGGCTGGGTCTGACCGACGCAGTGATCTGCCCTGGGTCTCGCTCAACTCCCATGGCACTCGCAGCAGCTCAGGATGCACGCCTTTGCGTGCATGTGCATCATGACGAACGATCGGCATCGTTCATGGCGCTGGGTCTGGGTTTGGCTACTGGTCGCGCTGCTATGTTGCTCTGCACGAGCGGAACTGCAGCGGCGCAGTTTCATGCTGCTGTGATCGAGGCCCATCAGGCATTTGTACCGTTGCTTGTGCTGACTGCGGATCGACCCCCCGAGCTACACGGGGTTGGTGCACCGCAGACTATTGACCAGCGTGATCTGTACGGGTCTGCAGTCAGATGGTATTGCGAACCAGGAGTTCCAGCAGTCGCCGGCGCCCCCTGGTGGCGTGACTTGGCACGCGATAGCTGGCTGCGAACGCTCGGGGAGCACCCCGGCCCAGTTCACCTGAATCTTGCCTTTCGGGAACCTTTGCTAGGAACAGCAGGGGAGTTGCCAGCGTTGCGCGAGCCGCTCCCCGGTTCACCTGATGGATCCACGCCGACTACTGGTGCACAGTGGGGCGTTCCTGACGAGGAACTAGCCCGACTCGGAGTTGCAATCAGCGGCCGCACAGGGGTCATCATCGCTGGCGTGCGGGCTGCTCGAACCCCGAGCGAGGTTGCAGCAGTTCATGCACTTGCACAACACCTTGGATGGATCGTCATTGCAGACCCCGCTTCGGGCTGTCGGATTGAGCAAGAGGGGACGATTACTGCTTTTGATGCTCTGCTGCGCTCCAAAGAGTTTGCTGCTAGTCAGCAGCCCGAAGTCATCCTGCGGCTAGGAGGCTTGTTGAGTTCCAAAGCGCTCAACACTTGGGTGACAAGTACACCTGCTTTAAAAATCGGTATGGATCCGTTTGGTTCTGTCCCCGACCCAGATGCCGTGCTCAATCAGAAGCTCCCAGTCGATGTTGAAACCTTTTGCAATCAGCTTCGATCAGTAGTGGACCAGGGCGCCCCAGCGACCTGGCGTTCTGGGTGGATCACTGCCGAGCGGCTCGCTGTGCGTTCAATGAACGCAGTGCTTTCTCGGCAACTTGTGGCCAGTGAACCCGGCGTAGCGGTGGACCTGTTTACCCTTCTGGACGCCGATGGGATTTTGGTGCTGTCATCCTCAATGCCCGTGCGCGATGCCGAGTGGTATTCGCCGCCTCGCTCCGGTTTACGGGTTATCTGTAACCGAGGGGCAAACGGAATAGACGGCGTGACGTCAACCGCAGTTGGTGCAGCACTGACGGGTGCGCCCACAGCGCTCCTCATCGGAGATATCGCGTTTTTGCATGACACCAATGGCTTGCTCGGGTTAATGCAGCGTCAGGTGAATCTGGTGATTCTGGTGATTGATAACAACGGGGGTGGCATATTTTCTTTTCTGCCGCCACATGAACAGCTCGAGACGCAACGCTTTGAGCAGCTCTTTGGAACACCTCACGGGGTGGACCTACTCAAGATTGCCCAAGCGCATCAGATCCCAGCTGAGCGAGTCTCTACTCGTACTGGAGTCCAAGCAGCCGTTGCCGGAGCACTTACACGAGGCGGTCCCAGAATCATCATCGTTGGAACAGATCGTGAGCAGAATCTGGCAGTGCATCAGCAGTTGAATCTGTCCGTAAGCGAAGCGATTCAGGGCCTTCAGCAGTAACCTGAAGTATCAGCGTTTTGAAGGGGCAGTATGCAAGATGAAATCCCATCTGAGATCGGCCCGCCAGTAGCGCGGTTGGTGGGAACCTCAGTCGTAGCACCCGGCAGAGAGCTTGGTTGGGCTGAGTTTGGTCACCCCGATGGTGATGTCGTGTTCTGGTTTCATGGAACTCCAGGCGCACGGTTTCAGGTACCCCCAAGAATCGATGAGGTCGCACTGCAACGCGGCTTTCGAGTGATCGCAGTTGAGCGACCCGGCACCGGAAGGTCAACGAATCACCGTTACGATCGAATTATTGACTTTGCCCCCGATCTTGAGGTGCTAGCCAATGAACTCGGGGTGGAACGGTTTGCCGTGGTTGGGCTGTCAGGTGGCGGGCCTTACACGCTCGCCGTTGCCAAGTACATGCCAGATCGAGTCGTTATGGCAACCCTTTTGGGCGGGATGGGTCCTGTTCGTGGCCCGGATGCAGTGTTCTCCTACACCCGTTTGATGCGCTTCATGGCCCCGAGTCTGGAAGTTTTGCGCACCCCTGTGGGTAGCCTGCTGAACCGGGTGGTCTCAGCCGCTACCCCGTTGGCGGACCCGGTCTTTAGCCTGTATGCCCGGTTCTTGGGGTTTGCTGATCGTCCCATTTTGGGGAACCCTCAGTTCAAGGCCATGTTCTTGCATGATCTCATTACTGCAGGAGACTTGCGTGCAACGGCGCACGATTTAGCGCTCTTTGCCCGCCATTGGGGTTTTCAGCTTGATCAGGTGACCGTGCCGGTCGTGGTGTGGCACGGTCTCTCTGACGTGATTGTGCCACCGAGTCACGGCCACCATCAGGCTGCCCGCGTTGCACATGGAGAGCTTCGCGTTCGTGCCGGCGCAGGCCACTTTGCTGGCTTCTCTGACGCCACCGAGGTGCTCGACCGCGTGCGAGAAGTCTGGGCTGAGCAAACTGCCGAGCCAGTGGCAACGCCATCAGCAGGGCCTCGCTCCGCACCACAGCCACCAGATGCTCCGTCTGAGTAGCGCTGCCGACAGACTCAGACCACAGCAGAACTACTTAGACCCGAACAATTGCCCCAAGTAGCGCCTGAGCTTTGGATCGAGTCTCCTCGAGTTCTGCTTCTGGGTCAGAGTCTGCAACCACGCCCACACCGGCAAAGAGCCGAGCCGAGCAGTCGCTCAATTCAACTGCTCGTATACCAACTGCAAATGCGCCGTTTCCATGAGCATCAGTCCAGCCCACCGGACCTGCATAGGGCCCGCGTTCGGCTTGTTCTAGTTCGGCAATCAGCTGAAGAGCAGGCTCGCGTGGCCATCCACCCACGGCCGGAGTCGGATGCAGCGCTGCAACAAGGTCCAGTACGTTTGGGGTGGGACGCGACAATCGCCCTTCGACACTGCTCGCTAGGTGTTGAACCGGTCCGGCGGCGACTACCGAAGGAACGGGTTCGGCATCTAAGTACGAACACCAGGGCAGCAGGGTCTCATGGACCATATCGATGGTGATCTGATGTTCTTTGCGGTTCTTCTGAGAACTCAACAGTTCGGTGGCCCGGCGCTGATCCAGATCGACATCGCCCGTGCGAGGGGTTGTTCCGGCCATGGGGTGAGCGCGAACAATCTCGCCGACTCGTGAAACCAAAAGCTCCGGGCTCGCTCCCACAAATCCATCAATGACAAAGCAGAGCGCAGCCGGGTAGAGCTGAAGGAGTCGCAGATAGAGCTGCGTTGCAGAGATCGGAGTGTCCGTCTGCACGAGTAGTTCTCGTGCCAGCACCACCTTGGTCAATTCGCCAGCCTTGATGCGTGTAGTTGCCGCTTGAACTGCGGCGCACCAGTCCCGAGCGGAACGAACGCTGCGCAGATCAACTGTGGATGGAGTTGCTGACGCCAAAGCCTGGGACTGTTCACTGTGTGTCTCTGGAGTATCAGCACGGGTGCTAGCGCCCCCTGTCGGGGTAATCTCTGTGCGCCAGCGCGACCCTTCTGCAGTGTGGCCATAGATAATTTGCGGAATCACAAGATTCGCAGAGGCGGACCGATCAAAGGGGAGAGCGCCAAATGCAACAGGTCCCGAACCCGGTGTACTGACCTCATCTAGGGTTTGAATCTGCGATAACGCTTCCGCCACCAGATGGACATTCTCTGGCCAAGGAGCAGGCAGGTGAATCTGAGCAGCGCTGCCAGTGCCCCAGACTGATCTCCTCGGAGAACTGAATGCAACCATGTTCTCTTCTGCGTCGGCTTGGCTGGGTTCATGGTCAGCCACTCGGGTGACTGCCAGAAGTTGCTCCATTACTCGGGTAGCCCGCAGGTTGCTGTGATGAGTTGAGAGATCCCCGAGGTCAGCAGGCGCCGGCGAACGTTGGTGAATCCCTGAAGCTGAAGCGAGGCCAGCATCTCTGCTGGCTCGGGAAGGTAAGCCACTGATCTTGGCAAGTAACGGTAGGCAGCGCCATCCGACAGTGCCGCTCCAATTCGCGGAACCACCTGGCCGAAGTAAATACCGTGGCCGAATTTCAATATCGGGTTGGGCGGTGTGGAGACATCGAGCAGAGCGATCCGCCCCCCGGGCCGAACAATTCGAGCAAGTTCAGCAAATGTTGCGTCCAAATCGCTAAAATTTCTGAGCGCAAAACCACAGGTCACGCCATCCAGCGATGAATCACGGAAGGGTAGCTTCGAGCCATCTCCCTGAACACGGGCAAACGGTACGGGCGCCGCTGCAAGCATTCCAAAGCTCAGGTCCACCCCAATTGGCAGCAATCCTCGAGCAGCAATATCTCGCGATAGGTCGCCTGTTCCACATGCCAAGTCGACCACGGTTGAGCCAGGGGGCAGGCCTAACGATGACACAGTGCGGCGACGCCATCCGACGTCCATGCGAAAGGTCATGATTCGATTGACAAGGTCGTATCGCGGCGCGATGACGTCAAACATTGCCTGCACTGAGCGGGTCTTCTCTTCGCCAGTTGGAAGAGGCTGATCAGCTCGCGGAATCAGTGAGCGGGGGTCGGTGGGAGCGGTCATTGTTCTACAGACTACGACTGTGGATAGACGTCAGCTGTGCACGGGCCAGGAGGGGGCAAGGGCTAGCGCGGGCGCGAGCTATGGCTGGGCAGCGAGCGCAACTTCGGCTGCCCATCGATAATCGGCTTTGCCTGACGGAGAGCGATGCACCTGATCTACCCGCAGGATGGCTTTGGGAAGCTTGTAGCGAGCGATGTGTCGAGCGGCCTCCTCGAGCAGGTCTGCATCGCTAGCGCCAATACCCTCGCCGAGTTGCACGATGGCGACTACCTCATTGCCCCAGCGCAAAGAAGGCCGACCAGCGACTAAACAATCGGCCACGGAAGGATGCCGGAGGAGTGCCTGCTCGACCTCTTCGGCAAAGATCTTCTCGCCGCCTGAGTTGATCGTGGCCGAGTCGCGGCCGAACAACTCAACTCGACCATCCTGCAGCAGGCGCCCACGGTCCCCGGGAATGGAGTATCTGACCCCATTCACAAGGGGGAAAGTCAGCGCAGACTTGTCCTTGTCCCCGAGGTAGCCCAGCGGAACTCGGCCAGTCTGAGCAACCCATCCAATCCCGTCATGGCCGGGCAGTAACAACTCAGAAAAATCCTCAGACAGCACACACATCCCCGAAGCGGGAGCAAATATTCCAGTCTTTGCGGATTGCCCCGCAAAGCTCAATTGGCTGGCCTGCTGCCCCGTCTCAGAGGCTCCTAAGCCATCAAGAACCATCATGGTTGGAACGGCGGCGAGCAGTCGGTCTTTGATTCCAGGAGAGAGCGAGGCGCCACCAGAAACCGTTATCAGCAAGGAGTCGAGTTGGTAGTCGCCGGCCTCAATCGCTTGGACAATTGGGCGGCCGAAGGCATCGCCCACAATGAGCAGAAGGTGTACTCCCTCTCTCTGGACAAGGTTCAACACATCAACTGGGTCAAGATGATCAGTGACCGACGAGATGCAGATGGTGTTGGCGTTCGTGAATCCGTTGAACGCCATCCAATGTGCAGCCCCGTGCATAAAGGGTGCGCTCGGTAAAAGTTTCATCCCTCCGCTGACTGCTTGATCAGTTATCTGCTCAAGGGAGTCCCACTCCTGCGAGGTGTCGAGGCGACGGCCACCGAGGGCGCCCACAAAAATGTCTGCCTGCCGCCACATGACACCTTTGGGCATCCCCGTGGTGCCACCTGTATACAAAATGTAGAGGTCGTCGGGAGACCAACTCTCTGCAAGTCCGGCCGGCAAGTCGGCCGAAGCTGACTCGAGGACATCCTCATACCACTCGGCGCCTTCAAGGAGTTCGTTCCGTGACTCGTCTTGTACCTGAATCAGAACCCTCAAGTTGGGAAGGCCCGCGCGTATTGCCTCGAGCGTCGGAGCGAACTGCGAGTGATAGACGATTGCGCGAGCCTCGGAGTCGGCGAGCAGGTACTGAAGTTCCTCGGCCACGTATCGGTAGTTCACATTGAATGGGGCAACTCGGGCTTTGTATGAACCAAGCATGGACTCCAAGTACTCAGAGCCGTTATGAAGGTAGACGGCGAGTTGATCCTGTCCGCTTTCGTGGCTTGCCAAGCTCGAACGGTCACGAACCTGCCCGAGGCCTCGGTCAATCAGGGCGTTTGCTAGTCGGCGAGTCCGTTCGCCGACTTGGGCATAGCTCAAACGAAGCTCACCAATAACTATGCAGTCACGATCGGGAACGGCCCTCTCGACAGCTTCATGTACCTGCGCCAGATTGAATTCCACGAGTGACCCCTTAGCCGCGAACTGTCCTGCCCCGCGGACAGATTAGGTGCAGCGCGGATCGGCCTTTGGCACGGTCAAATTGATCAGGTAATCGTCAACGATTTTTGTGACACAAAGGTTTGTGCCGTAGGCGGTATGCCCGCTGATCTCGGCAGTCACGAGGACCCCAGACTCAAGCGATTCAGAAACAGCTACGGCGTTGTCATATGGCGTGGCGGGATCTCGAGTATTTCCAATGACCAGAATCGGTGGAGCTCCCGCTGCTGTGACAGCCGCAGCGGCAGCAGCAGCTTCAACTGGCCATGTAGCGCAGGGAAGAAGTTCGTTTGCCACGCTGCCGCCGAATCGAGGAGATAACTCTCGGGCTGCATCGGCAAAGCTCTCATACGCGGCAGGGGAGTCCGGTGGAGGAGTGTCTGTGCAGACCACCCCGACGTAGGCGGTGAACCCACCAAAGTCGTAGTACTCGTCTGCAAGATCACGAAGAGCCCCGCCGTCCCCTTTGAGCCCTGCGGCAAGTGCGGGCCCTAGGTCTTGCCATCCGTCCTCGTAGTAGCCGGTCATGATGGCGGCCGTGGCAAGCTCGCCTGGGCCGAGTACTGAATCTCCAGAACCAAAGGGCTCTTCTTCGACCATCGCGTGCACTTGGTCGTACGCGGCTCCAAGGTCTCGCACGCCGCACTCCTCGGGGCCAGCCTGCTCACAGCGTTTGACGTTCTCCTCGAAGGAGGCATCAAAGGCCGCA
>CANJEC010000079.1 GCA_947473395.1 Actinomycetota bacterium
ACCACCCACCATCATGCAGTAGCCGCGCTCCAAGCCCCAGACGCCACCACTCGTGCCAACGTCAAGCAGAGAGATCTTGCGCTCAGCTAACGCAGCACCTCGAGGACCGTCATCGCGCCAGTCGGTGTTGCCCCCGTCGATAATCACGTCCCCCGGATCGATCAGATCGGCAATTTCAGAGACCACTGCGCCAGCAACCGATGCAGGAACCATGACCCAGATTGCTCTCGGGCTTGGGAGCGCTGCAACGAGTTCGGCCAGCGTTGCGGCCGCTCGCACTCCTGAGCCAAGTTCTTCAGCGAGTGCTGCCGCGACAGCTGGGTCCGTGTCGAAAACGACCGACCTTCCGCCGCCGCTGACCAGCCTGCGCACCAGATTTGCCCCCATTCGCCCCAGACCGACCATGCCAAGTTCTGGTGGTCCGCCTTGAGTCGAACTCTGGGTTGGCGCCGCCGAGTTAGCGCTCGGCTTTGGATCGCTGGAGTCATCAGTGTCGGTCATGTCGCAGGGGTTCCTTGCTAGTGGGGTGAGCAGTTAGTGGGGTGAGAACGGTGGGTGGCTCAATAAGACCCTTACACTCGAGCGCTCATGCCGCTCGGCTGGCGGGAAGGTAATGAACCTACTTCGTCCAGTTGAAGCTCAACCCGGTGAGTTCCTCGGAAGCTGACCACAATTTTGCCCACTCCTGGGTCTTGAGGGCTGAAGAAGTTGCTTGTACAAGCTGAGGATTGCCCCTCATCTCTCCAAGGCCGCTGGGTCCGTAATAGCAACCACCAACGGCTTCAGGGCTAGTTGCTGCAAAAAGTTGAGGCAGTGCCCCTTGGGCTGCAGATTGTGCAAATACTTTGTTGCCGGCAGCCATCACTCGCCCCATGAGGGCTTGTCCTGCCAACTCAGGCCCGGCCGCTTGCAGGTGCGTTGATGCGTACCCCGGGTGTGCCGCCATCGAACTGAGAGAGGTTTTCGCCGCAACAGCCTGCCGCTCTAGTTCAAAGCTGAACATCAAGTTGGCCAGCTTTGACTGAGCGTAGGCGGGCCACTTTTGGTAATCCTTATGCCAGTCAAGATCCTGCCAGCGCATCTTTCCGATCCGGTGTGCGCCCGAGGAAGTCGTCACCACTCTTGCCTTCTGCGAGGCGAGCAGAAGCGGTAGCAGGCGAGCAGTAAGGGCGAAGTGTCCTAGGTGGTTGGTGCCGAACTGCATCTCGTGGCCTTGTGCGGTTCGGCGCAGGGGTAGTGCCATCACGCCTGCGTTGTTCAGCAGAACATCAAGATGCCCCACCGATTCGGCGACCTGCTGACTAGCCCGCTCTACTGATTCGAAATCTGCCAAATCAAGCTCAATCAGTTGAGGCGCTGCTCCCGTGGCGACAGCAGTGACTTGGTCAAGAGCAGCGTTGCCGCGCTCAAGATTGCGACAGGCCAGAAGTACCTGTGCTCCCGATCCTGCAAACGCCTGAGCCGAGGCAAGACCCAAACCGCTGTTTGCCCCCGTAACCAACACAATGATGTTGCGCTGATCGCCCATATCGGCCACGGTCCAAGAGGGGTGTTTCATGTCTTTAGGTTTGCACTTTTGGCCTCGGTGCGCCCCATTGTGCACAACCTGCGGTTCACCTCGGCAACCCTTTGACTCTGCGCATACCATGAGGGACGTGAACGACTCAATCAGCCCAGACGCGTATCCCCAGGGAATCAGCACAGCGGTGAGCCCTGAAGACATTGACCATTTCAATCGCACGGGTTGGCTGCTGACCGACACGCTCGATGCCGCAGGCCTTGAAGAGTTGCGATTCTGGATGGATGAGATCGCTCAGTGGCCGGCACAGGGTGATGGCTGGATGCATCACTATGAACTCACTGATGACGGTCCCAAACTCTGCCGCAGTGAAAATCTGATTCCGTTTCATCCGGGGCTGCGCGAATTGATCACGACTGGTCCACTGCTCGAGGTTGCCTCGGCACTCCTTGGCTCGCAAGCCGTGCTGTACAAAGAGAAGGTCAACTACAAACTTCCGGGTGGTGCCGGGTACGCCCCTCATCAAGACGCGCCGGCCTACCCCTTCATTGACTCACACGTCTCCTGCATGGTCGCAATCGATGATTCAACACCACAGAACGGATGCTTAGAAGTTGCCTCGGGTCAGCATCAGATGCTCCTTGCAACAGATGATTCTGGGTGCATCACTCAAGAGGTTGTGGACTCTCTGCAGTGGGATCCAGTACCAGTCCAAGCAGGTCAAACACTGTGGTTCCACTCGCGCACCCCGCACCGCAGCGGGGCGAACAACTCCAGACTGCCCCGCCGAGCTTTGTATCCCACGTACAACGCTTTATCCGAGGGTGACTTGAGAGACGAGTACTACGAGCGCAAGGTTGCAGAATTTGCAGCCGGAGAAGCAGCCGAGGGAAGGGTTCGAGTCTCATTGATCGGAGACTTTCAAGGCCGGTCTGTGGGATGAACGCCGAGTATCGGCACCCTTCGGAACTGCCTCGGCCAGAGAGCGCTGCAGGCATTGAATCTGTGCTTGCTTTGTATGAGGAATTTGGGCGGCTGCACTATGACGAGGAGCTAGCCCAGATCGACCATGCTTTGCAGACCGCCGCCTTGGCTGTGCAAGAGGCAGCCCCCGATGAACTTGTCATAGCGGCACTGCTGCATGACGTTGGGCATCTTCTCGCAATTCAGGCTGGGCGTGCAGCAGGTGAGTCTGCAGCCCCGGCTCAGGATCTCACCCACGAGGCCGTAGGTGCTCGCTATCTAGCAGGGCTGTTCCCACCCTCTGTGACGGGTCCGATTGCCCTCCATGTCCGAGCTAAGCGCTACTTGTGCGCCATGGAACCTGACTACGTTCAGGGGCTCTCAGCTGGATCGGTCCGCAGCCTCGAGCTGCAGGGTGGGCCAATGAGTGTGATCGAACTTCGCGTATTTGAACGAAACCCAGCAAGCTCAAACGCCGTCCGACTGCGGCGCTGGGATGACGGCGGCAAATTTGAGGGCCTTCGGGTGGAACCGTTGATTGCCTATGTTGAGCTTCTGCAGCGGGTCTCGTTTTTGTAGCGCATCGGCAGTTGGCGGCCATTGAGGATCGGCGCTCTGAGCCGCTGGTCAGGTTTCGCTAGCTCGGCAGTACTCTATGAAGCATGTGGTTTTGGATCGCTCTGGGAATTTTGTGCACCTTCTTCATTGCCACAGTCTCAATTGGAATGGTGACTGGCTCACTTGCGCGACGACCTCGACGCAGCGTGTATGACATTGAAGAGGCTGTGGAATTTGTGGCTGACCTGCTTCCGGAAGACCTCACTTCTGTGGTCAGTTTCGAAGAGGTTCGTGCAGTGTTGTTATTCCACTGCGACTACCTAGCAGACAAGGGTGTGGCTTCACTCGCAACAGCAGATGACATGGGTTCTGCTTTGGTAGTTGTGCCCGAGGATGAACCCGTTGCCTATGTGCTTGGCAAGGTGAGTGAGTCAGACCTGCAACTGAATGACGGACAGATTCTACAGATACTCGATGCCGAATCCGAGTATTACCGGGCGATTGGGGCATTCGGTCCAATGGTGGACCTTCCCCAAGATCCGTCGGCTTGAGTGATGACGCTTAGCGCGCTTGTGTTGATTCCCCTTACGATGACAACTACCGGTACAAGTTCAGGAGTATGAGATGGAACGTCCAGTGAAGTTTGAGCACAATCAGTTTGTGGGCGATAAGCGCACCCAGGTGGTCTACGACGTGGATGCCCTTGAGGGCGAAGACGAGGCCCTGATAGAGGAGCTCATGCTGGCCGAGACCTATCTGTGCTTTGGCCCAGACACCCTTCCCGAGGCCCGAAATCGCGGGTACCACCTCTTTCGTAAGCAGCGGGCACTCCACGAAAGCTGATCCGCTATGACCAGGGGTGGGTACTGATGCCAGAGAGTCAGCCAGAGGAGACCGACTCGGCTCCTGCGATCATGGATTATCGGTTTCCATCTGGAGACCTGCAGCTCAGAGGCCACCTTGCGGAGCCACCCGAGGGTCCGCATGGCGCTCCAGGATTATTGCTCTGCCATGGCTTCCCGGTGCGAGGTCGCGAGTCCCCTCAGTCGGGGGTCTCGTTTCCCGAACTAGCCGATCGAATCGCAGTTGAGCTGGGGTGGGTTGTGCTCGCCATGAACTTTCGAGGGTGCGGTGCCGCTGAGGGTAACTACTCGATGCTCGGATGGCTGGATGATGTTGCAGCGGGCGTTGCTGAACTAGACCGCTTGGGCGTTCAGGGGGTCTGGATTGCAGGCTTCGGAACGGGCGGTTCGCTCGCAGTCTGCGAGGGGGCGCGCAACCCCTCCGTCATGGGAGTAGCTGCGCTTGCTACCCCGACGGACTTTGAAGACTGGGCGCGCAACCCGCGCCGGCTTTTGCGCCACGCCCGTGACGTGCAGGTCATCAAAGATCCGGAGTTCCCTCCGTCTTTCGAGGACTGGGCAGCCGGGTTTAAGTCAGTTCATCCTGTTGAATCCGCAGAGCGATTAGCCCCGAGGCCGCTTCTCGTTGTGCACGGGGACAGCGATGACCTGACCCCCCTCAACGACGGACGCGCTCTAGCGCGGGCTCATGGCGACGCGGAGTTCCGTCTAATTAACGGTGCTGGCCACGAACTGCGCCACGATCCGCGAGCCGTAGCAGTCTTGCTCGGCTGGCTGTCACGGCAACAGATCGCAGTGCTCGCGCAGCCTACGGAGGCAGAGATCGAGAGTGCCGAGCTTGAAGCAGCAGAGAGTGCTGGGCCAGCCCACATCGATCCCCCCGACTGAGATCCCGGCACGGGTTGTGCTGCTCAGTTCAGGCCGACGAACTGCTTATGGCGTCGCAGGTCTTGCATCGAGATACCCATCCGCCAGTGCTGACCCGTACCGACAGCCAGGTGCCGCAGGTGCCGCAGTACCGAGGTGGGTCAAGGGCTGGCAAACAACCTGAGCATGCAGTTCTGAGCTCTCCGCAGCCACTGCAGAACTCGCTTGGCCCAGCCCCGTGGCTGTTGCCTGCTGGATTACTCACAACACGCCGGTGAGTGCGCCAATCGGCATCTGAAGGTCTTGAAGCATCTGCAAGTCTTCTTCTGGGGAACGGCCCAGAGTAGTTAGATAGTTGCCCACGATCAGGGCGTTAATCCCAGAGGTCATACCCATCACTTGGAGTTCTCGCAGCGTGATCTCTCGACCACCGGCGTAGCGAAGAATGACCGAAGGAAGTGCAATTCTAAAGAGCGCAATCCAGCGCAGCGCTTCCATGGCACCCATGGGTTTACGAATCTGCAACGGGGTTCCCGGCCGCGGATTCAAAAAGTTGAGTGGTACCTCGGTGGGGTTGAGTTCAACGAGTTGCCCGAGCAATTCAAGACGCTGCGCATCAGTTTCACCCATGCCAAGTAGCGCTCCGCAACACAACTCCATGTTGTATTCCTTGACGAGTTGGCAGGTATCCCAACGCTCCTCCCATGTATGCGTGGTTGCCACCGATGGGAAGAACGATCGGGCAGTTTCCAGGTTGTGGTTATAGCGGTGAACGCCACCAGCTGCGAGGCGTTCCGCCTGCTCCCGAGACAAGATCCCAGCAGAGATTGCCACGTTGAGACCGGTCTCTTTTTGGACCACAGGAATGAGTTCCAAGATGCGATTCAGGGTGCGCTCGTCTGGGCCCTTGATCGCTAGAACGATGCAGAACTCAGAGGCGCCGAGTGCTGCAGTCTCTTTGGCGGCCGCAATGACTTCCTCGGTATCAAGGAACGGTGTTGCCTTTACGGGGGTATCAAAAGCTGAGGACTGAGAACAGAAGTGGCAGTCCTCGGGGCAGCCGCCCGTCTTGGCTGAGAGGATTCCTTCCACCTCGACCTCGGGACCGCACCATGTCAGTCGAACCTGATGTGCCAGGGAGGTGAGTTCAGATGTGTGCTCCTCGCCGAGGGCCGCGAGCTGCGCAAGTTCATCGGCGCTCAGCAATCGACGTTCTTCAAGGAGGGCGTCCTCGGCGTGGCGAATCAATTCACGGGTCATAGTACAGAAAGGTAGTTGTCCCACAGCAGCCCCACCCAACTGACCCAACATGGGATTTCAGGGGTTCAGCGCAGGATGGATCGGCTTGTGGGCTAGCCGTGCCAGGGAACAGGGCCTTCTGTGGCCAAGTCGTATCGGCTAATTGCGTCCTCGATGGCAGCCGGCACCAGGGTGCCTTCGGACACAAGTTGGTTGAGGACGGCGAGCACAATATGGGGCGCATCAGTCTCGAAATAGTGGCGAAGAGTCTCGCGAGTATCTGAACGTCCAAACCCATCGGTGCCGAGCGAATGCCAGGCTCGTGGTGACCAGCGCGAGACTTGATCGGGCACCATCCGCATGAAGTCAGTGACGGCAACGATCGGACCTTGCGAGCGTTCTAGTTGGCTCGTCACCCATGGAACTCGAGGCTGCTCGTTGGGATGCAGCGAGTTCCAGCGGTCGACCTCAAGTGCCTCTACTCGTAGCTGTTGGTAGCTCGTGGCAGACCACAATTCGGCGCTCACCCCGTAGTGCTCTGTGAGTTCAGCCTGAGCCTTGAGCGCCTCAGTATGGGCGGCACCCGAGAACAGGATTGTTGCGCGTGGCCCTGCCTCTGACGGGCCAGGATCCGACCGGTACAGGCCCTTGACTACGCCTTCGGCCACGCTGTGCCCTGCCTCGTCAGCGGGCATCGCTGGCATTGGATAATTCTCGTTATACAGGGTGATGTAATAAAAAATGTCCTCGCCAGCGGCGGCATTCCCACCGGGGTACATGCGATGGATTCCGTCGTGAACAATCAACGCTGTTTCGAAGGCAAAGGTCGGATCGTAGGAGCGGCATACGGGGACGACGCTGGACAACACCAGGCTTTGCCCATCGTTGTGCTGCAAGCCTTCGCCTTGCAGGGTGGTGCGACCGGCCGTAGCGCCCATTAAGAATCCGCGTGCCCGTGCATCGGCAGCAGCCCAGATCAAGTCGCCGACCCGCTGGAATCCAAACATCGAGTAGAAGGTAAAGAAGGGAATCATCGCCACGCCGCGGTGTGCGTAACTCGTTGCCGCCGCAGTCCAGTCGGCTAGGCCTCCTGCCTCGGTGATTCCTTCTTCAAGGATCTGCCCATCAGTGGATTCCTTGTAGGACAAAAGCAGATCGTGGTCCACCGGCTCGTAGTTCTGCCCAAGTGCCGAGTAGATGCCCAGCTCTTTGAACATCGCGTCCATGCCAAAGGTGCGTGCCTCATCAGGAATGATCGGGACGATCCTGCTGCCGACTTGTGGGTCGCGGCACAAGTTCCGGAGTAGGCGAGTAAATGCCACGGTGGTCGAAACTGCCTGCGTGCCGGAACCCTGCAGCAACTCGGTGAACACCGAGTCATTCGGCAGCAGAAGTGGGCGCCGGTCTTCAACTACCCGCGAAGGCAAGGGGCCGTCTAGAGCTGTTCTTCTCCCAAGCAGATACGTGGCGATTTCTGAGTCCGGCGCGGGGCGAACATAGGGTGGCAAGCCACCCTCAAAGGCTGAGTCAGGCAGGACATCTTGAAGGTGGAGGCGGTCTCGAAGCTCGATGAGCTGCTTGGGGCTCATCTTCTTGATCTGATGTGTCGAGTTTCGCCCTTCGAACCCCTTGCCCAGAGTCCAGCCCTTAATTGTTTTGGCCAGAATCACAGTCGGAGCACCGGTAGTTTCTACCGCTGCCGCATAGGCAGCGTAGAGCTTCTGATAATCGTGACCGCCTCGCGGCAGGTTCTGAAGCTCCGAATCAGAGAGGTGTTCGACCATGGCGCGCAACCTTGGGTCTGGGCCGAAAAAGTGCTCCCGGATGAAGCTTCCAGATTCAATTGCATACTGCTGGAACTCACCATCGATAGTCGAGTTCATCTTGTTGAGCAGGACGCCGTCAACGTCCTTCTCGAGGAGTTCGTCCCAGCCTCCGCCCCAGATCACCTTGATAACGTTCCACCCGTTGCCCCGGAAGATGGCTTCGAGTTCTTGAATGACTTTTCCGTTGCCGCGAACGGGCCCATCTAGGCGTTGCAGGTTGCAGTTCACGACCCAGGTCAAATTGTCGAGCTTCTCGCGCGCTGCAAGCGAGATTGCGCCAAGGGTTTCGGGCTCGTCTACCTCACCGTCGCCGACGAACCCCCAGACTCGGCTACTCAAGGCGTCGTCAATGCGGCGGTTCTGTAGGTACTTGTTGAATCGGGCCTGATAGATCGACAGGATCGGACCCAATCCCATCGACACGGTTGGGTATTCCCAGAACTCGGGCATCAGGCGAGGGTGCGGGTAGGAAGATAAACCGTGACCGGTTTGGGAAGGTGGCGAGTCCGCCATAGTGACTTCTCGTCGGAAGCGATCAAGGTCTCCCTCGTCGAGTCGGTACTCAAGGAACGCTCGGGCATAGATTCCGGGGGAGGCATGTCCTTGGAAGTAGACGTGGTCTCCAGGGTGGCCTCCCTCCTTGCCTTTGAAGAAGTGATTGAATCCAACCTCGTACAGAGCAGCGGAACTAGCAAAAGTAGAGAGGTGGCCCCCGATTCCGTCAGCATTCAGATTTGCGCGCACCACCATGACAGCCGCATTCCAGCGGATATACGCCCGAATGTGTCGCTCGATGTGGATATCTCCGGGGAACCAAGGTTCCTCAGTCTTAGGAATGGTGTTGATATACGGGGTTGAGACGCTCGCTGAAGTGTCAACGGCGAGTTCCATAGAGCGCTCACGGAGCCTTGCCATCAGATAGCGGGCTCGAGAGTGGCCATGGGTCTCGACCACGGCAGTCAGAG
>CANJEC010000080.1 GCA_947473395.1 Actinomycetota bacterium
ACCCGAGGTGGCCGAAGCCATGGAACCCTTTGGTTCGCTGCGCTACGGCAACCCCTCTGGATCGCACAGCCTTGCCCGGGATGCAGTCCGCGCTGTCGATGAAGCTCGAGAGCAGATCGCCGAGGTTGTCGGCTGTCGCCCCTCAGAGGTGATTTTCACTTCTGGCGGAACCGAGGCTGACAACCATGCTGTTACTGGTGGGCTCCCCGCACGTACTGCAACTCCCGTATGTTCAGCGGTTGAACACCACGCAGTGCTTGATGTGGTCCACGCCCTTGGCGGTCACACAGTAGGAGTGAACTCTGATGGTCAGATCGACCACGCTGATCTTGCTGCGGTGCTCAACAGGGTTACTGAATCAGGGGCCGCAGTAGGAGTTGTGTCCGTGATGCTTGCCAACAATGAAGTGGGCAGTATCAACAATCTCGCCGAAGTAGCAGCTTGCATTGCAGAGGCGAGCCACTCGCAGGTGCCAGGAGCGAGCCACATCCCGCTGCACACTGATGCAGTTCAGGCTGCTGCTTGGCTCGACCTGCGAACTGCCGCTGCGGCAGCCGACATGATCTCGATCTCTGCTCACAAGCTTGGCGGACCCAAGGGAATCGGGGCGCTCGTGGTTCGTGAGTCGACACCAATTCGTCCCATGATTTTGGGTGGCGGCCAAGAGCGAGATCGCCGATCTGGCACGGCAAACGTGCCCAGCATAGTTGGCTTTGCAGCTGCATTGCGAGCCGTAGACGCAGAGCGTGCCGAGACGAACCAGCGCGTTAGCAAGCTCCGGGAGCAACTGATCGTTGGGCTGCTTGAATCAGTAATGGGCCTGAGCGAGACAGTAGATCGCAGTGCGCAAATTCCGGGCTCCTGCCACGTCTGTATTGATGGTGTGGACTCTGAGTCTTTGCTCTTGTTGTTAGAAGCCGAGGGTGTCTTGGCCTCTGCCGGGTCCTCTTGTGCATCGGGAGCCCAAGAGGCCTCGCATGTCCTGACTGCGATAGGCGTACCCGATACTTCGGCCCGAGGCGCTCTGCGGCTTTGGCTGGGCTGGGACTCAACACAGTCCGATGTTGACAGGGCCTTGCAGGCAGTTCCCGCAGCCGTGCAGCGCGTTCGGGATTTCGGCATATGAGAGTCCTGGCAGCGCTCTCGGGCGGAGTTGACTCTTCAGTTGCAGCGGCGCTGCTGCACGAGGATGGCCACGAAGTAGTGGCCGTCACCATGAAGCTTTGGGGAGGTGAATCTGATACCGGATGCTGTTCTGTGTCCGAGGTGGAAGATGCACGCCGTGCTGCAGCGCAACTAAATCTTGATCACCACGTGTTCAATTTTGGCGAAGAGTTCGAGAAGCACGTGGTTGCCCCCTACGTTGCCGATCACGCTGCAGGCCGCACACCCAACCCTTGCGTGGAGTGCAATCGTCACTTGAAGTTTGACGTGCTGCTTCGGCGTGCCGAACTGCTCGGCTACGAAGCCGTGGCTACTGGTCATCACGCACGAATTGTGACGCTGCTCGACGGATCTCGACGCATTGCGCGTGGGGCTGACATGGCCAAGGATCAGTCATATGTGTTGTACACATTGACGGCCAAGGAACTCGACAGCGTGATGTTCCCGATCGGTGAGATGACCAAGGAACAGGTGCGCAGTCATGCAGCATCGTTACACCTGCGAACCGCAGCCAAACCCGACTCCCAAGATGTTTGTTTCATTACTCGGGCTTCTGGGCGAGCTGCCTTTTTGGAACAGCGCATTGAGCTTCACCCAGGCAGAATCCAAGACGAGGATGGTGAAACGCTAGGAACGGTCTCGGCAGTAGAGGTGGTCACGCTCGGCCAGCGACGCGGCTTGCACCTTGCCGGTGGGGCCGCGGCGCGTTACGTGGTGGATGTTGACCTTCCGACGGCCACAGTGACCGTGGGTGGGCCTGAAGGTTTGCTCTGCGATGAACTCGAGTTAGAAAACTTGGTATGGGCCGCTGACGCCGTCGAGGGAGTCATGAACCTGCAATGCGCGGCTCACGGAGCGGCATTGCCTGCAACCGTGACGTTGGACCCCGCGGAAGATGGCCCCGCAACTGTCAGGGTGCAGTGGCATGAACCTCATCGGCGCATTGCAACGGGGCAGAGCGTGGTGATGTATGCGGAACTCGAGACCACTACTGGTATCGAGCAAGTTGTGGTTGGCGGCGGTCTAGTCCGCTGACTCAACCCAGCCCAACCAAGTGTCCCAGACGGGACGGAACCTGCTGAGGCTAGATGGAATGCTAGGTGCGCTGAACGGCGATGCCGCGTCGTTCAGCCTCGGCAAGCAGTGCGCCTGGTCGACTCGGTGCTATCAGCGCTGAGGTCACTTCTACTGGTTCCGCAATTCCCGACCTGCCTGCAAATGGCAGAAGTGGTGCAGGCAGGTTCAGGTCGACCTGAAGGATCAGGCCCGAGGCCCCGGAACTGAGATCGCGCGCAGCAGTATCGGCAGGCGCTGGACCGAGTCGCGTAATCGTGTCTCGGCGAAACAACGTCGGTTCAGCCAACACGCTCGGGTCAACCAGCGTCATCCCCGCAGGTACAAACACGACCCAGCGCTGACTCAGTCGGTAGAGCGTTCGCCAACCCCACCAAAAACTTAACGACCCTACAGCGGCGAGTATTCCAGCGCCGATCCAGTTGGCAGTAGCCAGCATCCAGAGTGCAGCGAGCAGTGGGCACACGGTCAGCAGCCACACAAGCTCAACGGCTCCGAACAGCACTGCCGCCGAGGGGCGAAGCGCCATGCGCCGCTCATCGCCGTAGGACGAGCCATTCACATACCCATCGCCGAGTTCGGCGGTGAACACCAACACGAGCAGCAGCGTCGCAGTTGCCAGCCCAACCCAACCCAAAGGCGATGGGAGCGTGGGAGAAGCAATTGCAACAGCGGCCAAGCCCAGCAGGATTGGAAGCGGGGCACAGATGCGAAGAACGGTGAGCGCCACAGGAGTTTGAATCAAGGTGCACAACAGCCCAGCGCCCCACAAGAACCACAGGGTCACGCCGCCAACCCACACAGCAAGCTGGGGTTGGCCTGTGAGCGCTGCCGCCATGCAGTCGCCCAAGGTGAGGGGCAGAGTGAGCCATAACACGCGTATGGCCCAAGTGGTTCTAGATGTATTCACAGCTACAGACTTGCGTGAACTTCGCACTGACAGCTAACAACGTCGCATGGGTGAGCAAGTAGATCTTCCTTTTGGACTTGCAACCTCTGTGGGTGCATTGCCGTTTGAGACTATCCCAGATGCAAAAATTGGCACAGAAGCCGCCCAGGTCGCAGGCAGTGACGCAGCCCATGATCCGTGCTTGGCTGCTGTTGGATTGGCGTTGACATCTCAGCCGGCCTTCCCGACTGCCCCTACTTCGGGCGGTGCTGAATGGTCACTTCTTAGTCAAGCAATTGCTGGCCTTGAGGGACTCGAGACGGTTGCTCCGGGAATCTTGACTCGATCCTCTCACTCAGTAGACATCACCGGATGTGACCAAGCGGGTCAACTTGATGCGCCAGCATTTCAGCCGCTCCATGCTTTCTTGGATCAGCTCGGTCCGCATAGCGAGCGGCTCGGAGACCGGTTCGTGGGCAGCCGCATTGGCATGCTCGGCCCCGTCACCTTGACCTTGGCTTTTCGGGCCGCGGGGATGGCAACCGAACAAGCCGTAGCCTCTGCCGCAAAGATTGTTGCTGCAAGGGCCAGAGCCATTCTGCGGGCCTATCGAGCAGCTATGCCTGCTGGCGTGGTTGCTGTGGTGATGTCAGAGCCGGGCCTTGTCGGGGCTATGCATCCGACCTTCCCGTTGTCGCCGACTCAGGTGCTGGCTTTGCTGGCTCCAGTCGTTTCGGCGCTCGATCAACTGCCGCGCAGCGAGCCCGATCAAGGTCTGCTCATTGGTGTTCACGTGCCCGGCCGCACCGACTGGGACACCATCATCAGTTCGGGAGTCTCACTCATTTCTGCTCCTGCCGAGAGTGGCTTGCCCGGTTGGTCTGCGACGCTGTCGGAGTTTCTTGCAGCAGGCGGTCGAGTCGCTTGGGGTGTGGTGCCAGTTAACCAGCCGCTTGGTTCACGTGAGGACCTGCTGTGGCGCCGCCTGAGCGCCGTCTGGTGTCAACTCAGCAGTGAGGGTGTTGACCCGCTTCTCTTGCGCAGCAGGTCGCTCATCAGTCCAGAGGATGGCCTCGGACACTTTGGAGCTTCCCAAGCAACTCTTGCCCTAGGCCTTGTTGACTCACTCTCTGATCGTGTGCGACGCCAAGCAATCGGGGCGCGGCTTTCACTCGGCGCTTGACCCTGGTTCTGGACTGTCCCGTGGGGTCACTAAGTTGGGCACGTGAGTATGACCGGCCCTGATAGCGAACTAGATCCCGCTGGGCGAGTCGACTGGCTGCGTGAACTCATCCACCAACACAATCAGGCCTATTACGAGCGTGATGCCCCCATCATTACGGATGCGGACTACGACCTGCTGATACGAGAACTTCGTTTTCTTGAGGATGCGCACCCCGACCTGATCACTGCCGAGAGCCCTACCCAGTCGGGAGTTGGAGGCTCACCCTCCGAGCAGTTCTCCCCGGTACAACACCGCCGGCGGATGATGAGCCTGGACAATGCCATGGACCTTGAGGAGCTTCGCTCCTGGGGAGAGCGCACTGCTCGCCGATTGGCTGATCTGGGTAACGACAACACAGTCAGATACGTGTGCGAACTCAAGATTGATGGCCTTGCGGTCTCGGTTCGCTACGAGAACGGCCGCCTTGTGCAGGCAGCAACTCGGGGTGATGGCCTAACTGGCGAAGATGTCACTGCAAATGTCTCCGGCATTTCTGCCGTGCCGCAGACGCTCGGCGCCGGTGCGCCCGAGGTGCTCGAAGCTCGCGGCGAGATCTACCTGCCGCTCGACTCCTTTCACGCGCTTCGCGAACGCGTCATGGCAGAGAATGTCGAGCTAGCAGCGAAGGGCAACCGTCAGAAACCGGTTCCGGTGAATCCGCGCAATGCGGGAGCGGGCTCGCTACGGCAGAAGGATGCGAGCGTCACCGCATCTCGTGGATTGTCCTGGTGGTGTTATCAGCTTGGCGAGATTGTTGGAGCTGAAGAACCCCCGGCGCATTCGGCGGCTCTTGGGTGGCTCAGCGACATGGGGATCCCTGTCAATCCCGAGACGAAGGTTGTTGAGGATCTTGACGGGGTCTACGAGTTTTGTGCGTATTGGATTGAGCACCGCCACGAACTTCCCTATGAGATCGACGGGGTAGTCATCAAGATCGATGATCTTGCAATTCAACAGGCTCTGGGCGCGACGGCAAAAGCGCCCCGTTGGGCAATTGCATTCAAGTTGCCACCCGAGGAACGCACCACCATCTTGTTGGACATTCAGGTGTCTATTGGTAGGACTGGCAAAGCCACGCCGTTTGCTGTGCTGCAACCTGTTTTTGTTGGCGGTTCCACTGTGGGCATGTCCACCTTGCATAACGAGGACCAAGTCCGTCACAAAGATGTACGCCCCGGCGACACGGTTATTCTGCGCAAAGCAGGAGATGTCATCCCCGAAGTGGTTGGTCCAGTGCTTGAGCTTCGTCCATCCGGTCTACCCGAATGGCAGTTTCCTCGGAACTGCCCATCATGCGCTCAGCCGCTGATACGCCACGAAGGCGAGGCGCAGCACCTGTGTGTGAATCCGCTGTGCCCACAAAAGCGCTGGGCAAGCATCTGCCACTTTGCTTCGCGTGGAGCTATGGACATTGACGGTCTAGGCGAGCAACAGATTGCATCGTTTCTGGAACTGGGCCTGATGAGTGACGTTGCTGACATCTATTCGCTTCAGGCTGAGCCCATCTTGCAATTGCCGGGTTATCAGCAGCTGTCGGTGCAAAACCTGTTGTCCGCCATCGAGGCCTCAAAATCTCGGCCTCTAGGCAACCTGTTATTCGGCCTGAACATCTTGCACCTCGGTGCAGCGGGCGGGCAGACAATTGCCGCCGCCTTCGGCAGTCTCGACGCGATTATGGCAGCAAGCGTTGAGGACTTGTCAGCGGTGGCCGGAATTGGCCCCGTGATTGCCGGGTCCGTGTTCTCGTTCTTCTCAGAGCCAACCAATCAGAACCTGGTAGAGCGTTTGGTCGCTGCTGGGGTAAATACCGTCGGACCCGAGCGGTCCCTGCTCGATCAGACGCTTCAGGGCAAGGCCGTTGTGGTGACTGGCTCGCTAGCTGGATTCTCAAGAGACGCTGCCGCTGCGGCGATCAAGGAGCGGGGCGGAACTGCTCCGGGAAGCGTGTCAAAGAAAACCTTCGCCGTGGTGATTGGAGAGGAGCCGGGCGCATCCAAACTCACCAAGGCAACCGAGTTGCAAGTACCTCTGCTCAACGAGTCAGAGTTCCTGCAACTCCTCGAAACCGGTCAGATCCCAACCACTTCACATGATCAGGAACCCCAAACATGAGTATTCGTGCAGTCATCTTTGATTTCGGGGGAGTGTTCGTCGACTCGCCTTTTGACGCAGCGGTAACTGCTGCAGCAAATCTTGATGTTGACCCAGCGGTGATGCTCGAGATTGTGTTCGGTTCCTATGAACTCGACACTGACCATGCTTGGCACCGCCTTGAACGAGGCGAACTGCCGCTCGCAGACGCCCGCGAGTTGATCATGGCAGCCTCGACTGCCCAAGGTGGTCCGCTCCTTGACCCGTTTGAGTTGCTGATGGCACTCGGTGGAGGTGGGGTTCGTGAAGAGATGGTGGGGTTTGTCCGTTCGGCGCGTTCGGCGGGACTGGTGACCTCAATTCTGACGAACAACGCTCAGGAGTTCGCCGATTTCTGGAGGCCGATGCTTCCACTCGATGAGCTGTTCGAAGATGTAGTCGATTCCTCTTTCGTTGGCCTGCGCAAGCCCGATCCTCGCATTTTCGAACTAGCCCTTGAGCGTCTTGGCGTACACGCCTCAGAGGCGGTCTTCATTGACGATGCGCCGGGCAACGTGGCAGCAGCCTCACAACTTGGCATTGCGTCTGTGCTGATTGGGACAAAGCGCTCGGACCTGCCACGTGCCATTGACGAGCTACATGAACTTACCGGTGTGCCGCGCTAAGAGTGCAGAACTCAAGTTGCGTCGAAGCACCAAGAAACTGGCGTTGCGGTGGATTCCAGTTCGAGCTCATCCCACACCATTGCGATGACACAGTTCTGGCCAGAGTTCAGAGTTTCTATGGCTTTCTCGGGCCCAGGTTGAAAGAGCACTTGCCCTGTGCCGAGATCGGTAATCAAGCCATCCTTAGCGGTGCGAATCTCGGTTCCGTTGATGGTGAGCGTTGCTTTGTAGCCCTCAGCTAGATCTAGGCCGACTTGTGCTTGGCGTAGCACCTCGTCCCCAGAAGCCGGAAGCAGTCGCTCTACGGAGTTCGGCAGATTCTGTGAGGCGTTGTTCATGCCCGTGGTGGCATTTTTCCCGGTAAAGAAAATGCCGACCAGTGCCCCCAGAATCAGAACAGTCATAATTGTGTTTCGAGCCCAATTCGGCAGTTCAAACCGAGAACGGCGAGTCGGGGGGGTTTCGGTGTCACTCATCACCCTTAGGTTTACCTTGAACCCGACCTTCAGTGGTAGCGGTTGTAGAATGAAGCTGTGACGTCCCCTAGCCTCACCGATGAGACCGGGCGTGTGCTCGGCGGAAGATACCGCTTGGTTGCCCCGGTGGGCACTGGCACCTCTTCCCGCGTGTTTCTTGCAATCGATCTGCAGCTCAAGCGGCGAGTCGCAGTCAAACTGCTCCACGCTGCCCTTGCTGAGGATCAAGCTTTTTTGCAGCGGTTCCGTGCCGAGGCTCGCGCAGCGGGAGCACTGAATCACCCAAATATTGTCTCGGTCTTTGACTGGGGAGAGGACACCGCCGAGGGCACCCTTGTGCCGTATTTGGTGACCGAATATTTGGGTGGTGGCAGCCTGAGGTCCATGCTGGACCAGAGCGGAGTGCTGAGCCAGTCTCAAACCCTTGTAGTTGGGTTGCAGACGGCGCGAGCCTTGGCCCATGCGCACCTACGAGGCCTAGTGCACCGAGATGTGAAGCCCGGAAATCTGCTCTTCGATGAGGAAGGCCGGCTGCGGCTGGCTGACTTTGGCTTGGCCCGAGCGCTGGCAGAGGCCTCTTGGACTGAGCCAAGTGGATCAATGGCGGGCAGCACTCGGTATGCCTCGCCAGAGCAGGCCTTGGGGCGCCGCCTTGATGGTCGCTCCGACGTGTACTCCTTGACGCTGTTGCTTGTTGAGTGTGTGACGGGTCAGGTGCCATTGATGGGAGAGACCACAGCTTCGACCTTGGCACTTCGTACGCAGTCGGATCTGGAGTTGGATGCCTCTCTCGGCGGACTGCGATCGGTGCTCGAGCGTGCAGGGCGACTTGACCCAACAGATCGACCAGAGGCAGCCGAGTTCGAGATTGCGCTCATGGCCGCAGCAGAGGAACTCGCACGACCGGAGCCACTTCCGATTGTCTTGACCTTGGGTGTGGCTGAGCAAACGGCCGAGTTGAGACAAGTCAGCGGCCTTGGCCTGATTCAGAACCTAGGTGCCGAGTC
>CANJEC010000081.1 GCA_947473395.1 Actinomycetota bacterium
ATCAGCGCCAAGGTTATTCAGTCGGGGTGCAGCCACAAGCGGGAAGCGGAACGCCGATTGTTGTGGTCTACAAAGGCCGTGCAACAAAGTTCCTGTGGATTGATCCTGTTACGCAGGATGTACACAACGAGATTCAAGTCTCGAAGCTGCCACCTTCGGTGCAGACTCGCCTGCTGAGAGGGGTGCAGTACAGCTCCGAGCAGGATGCACTTGCCTACGTGGCCAACCTGAAGGCCATGACTACTACTACGACAACTACGACCACTACGACGACTACAACGACGACCACCACCACCACGACAATCGCCCCTCCGGTTGACCCTGCCGCTGCCGCTGCCGCTGCCGCTGCCGCCGCCGCCGCCGCTGCTGCCGCTGCTGCTCCACCGGCGCTCGCTCCACCGGCGTGACGATTACCGAGAGCGCTACTCATCAGCAGGTGGTAGTCAAAGCACTGGGCCGCCGCCGCCGAACCACCGAGCTTGGTCTGCTCATTCTGGCCGTGCTGGTGATTTGTGGGACGTACGCATTGGCCAGCTTGGGCAAGAGCGCCTCGTTACCCGCAGACATTGTTCCGTTTCTGGGCGTCATTGTTGCGCTACCGATTCTGGCGCACCTTGCGAACCGAAAATTTGCCCCAACCTCGGACCCGCTGTTTCTACCGCTGGCTGCATTGCTCAATGGGTTGGGATACGTGTTCATTGCCCGGCTCGACGGAGACCTTGCAGGGCTGCAGGCCCTGTGGACTGCAGTAGGAATTTTTGGCTATATCGCAACGTTGATCGTGGTCCGAGATGTTCGATTCCTTCAGCGATACCGCTACACCTTTGGCCTGATCGGCGTGCTCTTACTGATCATGCCGTTGCTGCCTGGGGTTGGTCGAAGCATCAATGGGTCACGCATTTGGGTTTCGCTCGGACCAATCGGGTTTCAGCCTGGTGAGCTTGCCAAGATTGCGTTGGCCATATTCTTTGCCGGCTATTTAGTAGATCGGCGCGAACTGCTTGGGGTGGCCACGTTCAGAATTGGCCGAATCAATACGCCCGACCCAAAATATTTTGCCCCCATCCTTGTGGCGGTGGGTTTCTCACTCATTGTGATGGTGTTTGAAAAAGATCTTGGCTCGGCACTGCTGTTCTTCGTTCTCTTTATTGTGATGCTCTGGGTGGCCACCGGGCGAGGAAGCTATTTGGCTGTTGGGGTACTGCTGTTCTCGGCAAGCTCGTATGCGGCTTGGCGAATGTTCTCTCACGTACAAACTCGAGTCACCATCTGGATCAACCCGTGGTCTGACCCATCCGGAAAAGGGTTTCAGGTGATCCAAGGTGCCTATGCCTTGGCCTGGGGTGGCACAACGGGCACGGGGCCGGGGCTAGGAATTGCGGGGCGCATCCCAGCCGATGAATCCGACTTTATTTTTGCTGTCATCGGCGAGGAACTTGGCTTGCTCGGCGCAACTGCAGTGCTCTGCGCGTTCTTGTTATTAGCCGGCAGCGGACTGCGCGTGGCTCAACGATCCTCGGACCCATTCAGCTCGCTGCTCGCCGTTGGCCTGACCACTCTGATTGCCTTTCAGGCGTTCATCATTATTGCTGGGGTGATCCGTTTGCTCCCGCTCACCGGAGTGACGCTCCCGTTCGTCTCATACGGCGGTTCCTCCTTAGTTGCGAACTACATCTTGTTGGCCCTACTGATTCGCATATCGGATCAGACGGCGCGCAAAACCCCTGAACCCTTGGTGGCCAGATGAACCGGCAGATCAAGATTCTGGGAATCGTGATCATGCTGTGTTACTTCGCAGCGTTCCTCAAGCTCAACCAGATCCAGGTTCTTCAGGCTGGTGCGTATAACGACCGTCCCGAGAACACCCGGGCGCAGCTACGAGACTTCAATAAACCTCGCGGAGATATCGTTACTGCCGAAGGAGAGATTGCTGCCACCTCTGTGGTGGTTCGCTCCGAGCTGCGTTATCAGCGGGCCTACCCCGAGGGTGAACTGTTTGCTCACGTCACGGGGTACTACTCGTTCCGCTTGGGGTCGACTGGCGTCGAGCGCGTCTACAACGCGGAGCTGACCGGCCGTACGCCGTCTTTGCAACTGCACGAACTGTCTGGGTTTTTTGCTGATCAGTCCAGCGAAGGTGATGTAGTGCTGACCCTTCGCGGGCCGGTGCAGCGCGCTGCAAGGGACGCTCTGGGCGGGAATAACGGTTCGGTGGTAGCGCTCGACCCTCGCACGGGCGACATCATCGCGATGTACTCCAATCCCACCTATGACCCGAATGTCATTTCGGCTAATCAGGGGGAAGAGGCAGTTGCTGTCAAGACTCTCCTCGATGCGGCACCATCCAAGCCGCTCCTTTCTCGGGCCTATCAGGAACGTTATTTCCCAGGGTCCACCTTCAAAATTGTGACGGCCGCGGCTGGCCTGACTTCGAACAAGGTCACCGAGACCACACCGGACTACCCCGTGGTGCAGTCCTACACCCCGCCACTCACCACGCGCCCCATCAAAAACTTTGATGGAAACCTGTGTGGTGGCACGCTGTTTGTGATTCTGCAGAAATCTTGCAACTCCTCATTTGCTCAGATGGCAGCCGAGACTCTTGGGCCCGATCCGATGATTGCTGCAGCCGAGGCGGCAGGATTTAATGATGCCCCGCCAATCGACCTGACTCGACCAGCTATCTCTGTGTATCCCACCAACTTTGGTTCGTTGGTGAGCACGCCCGAGGGAGCCGCGCCGGTCTATGAAGACACGCCTGCGTTGGCACAAACAGGTATTGGCCAAAATGATGTTGCGGCCACACCCTTGCAGATGGCGCTCGTTGCCGCCGGCGTGGCAAACAAGGGACGCATCATGGTGCCGCACGTCATGAGCGAGATCCGCGCCCGTGATGGTGCAGTGGTTGGCAGCTATGCAGATAGCCCCTGGCGCGATTCGATGAGCCCTGAGAATGCCGAGATTTTGCGCCGTGGAATGATCAGCGTGGTAACCGACGGGACGGCCTCGATTCTGGCCCTTCCCGGCTTTGATGTTGGCGGCAAAACCGGAACAGCACAGCTCGGTCTTGACCCACCGCAGTCGCATGCATGGATCATTGCTTTCGCTGGTCCTGCCGGTCAGGCCCCAACTATTGCGGTGGCAGTGATGGTGCAGGGAGTCGATGGTGCCTCGGGCTCGACGGGTGGCCGAGTTGCCGGGCCGATTGCCAAACAAGTGCTGCAGGCTGCCCTGATGCCCGGATGAGCTTGTATGACGCAGTAGCAACGCTCGGAGCCCTACTCTGGAGGACGCATGTCTGATCAACCACCTCGCGTTTTGAACGATCGCTACGAGATTCATCGTCGCCTTGCCCGAGGAGGCATGGCGCAGGTGTATCTGGCTCGAGACCGCTCTTTGGATCGCCCCGTGGCAGTCAAAGAACTCGTTCCCGAGTTTGCAGTTGACCCCTCATTCGTTGAGCGGTTCCGTCGAGAGGCTCAGGCTGCTGCTGGGTTATCGAACGCCAATATTGTTGGGGTGTTTGATTGGGGAGAACAAGACGGCACGTACTTCATTGTGATGGAGTACGTAGATGGCCCGTCGCTTGCGCAAGTGTTGCGAGCAGATGGTCCATTGCATCCCAACCGAGCTGCCGAGATTGCCTCTGAGGTTGCCGGCGGGTTGGGGTTTGCCCACTCGCGCGGGGTCGTGCACCGAGATGTCAAACCCGGAAACGTGTTGCTGACCAAATCAGGTCAGGCAAAGGTCACCGATTTTGGAATTGCCCGAGCGCTCTCGAGTCCCGACGACGACCTGACTCAGGCCGGATCAGTGATGGGCACCGCAACATATTTTTCTCCGGAGCAGGCCCAAGGTCTTTCGGTTGATCCTCGTTCTGATCTGTATTCCCTTGGCGTGGTTCTGTACGAGATGGTCACCGGTCGTCCGCCGTTTGCCGGAGACACGCCGTTAGCAATTGCCTATAAACACGTTCAGGATCAGCCCGCTGCACCCTCGACGCTGATACCCACCCTTCCACCTGGCCTTGAGGCAATCATCATGAAGTTGCTTCAGAAGAAGCCTGATGATCGCTACGCCTCGGCAGAGGATCTGCGCATGGATCTGGGCCGCTTCTTGGGCGGTGAACAAACCGTGGCTGAGCGCGATGCTGCACTTGCTGCGGTTGCGCTTGGTGGCGCTGCTGCTGCGATGGCAACCACCATGCAGCCAGCAACCACGGTAGGTGCGGCAGTCCCAGCGGTAGACCCTGAGGGAGAAGAAGAAGAGGAAGAGAAGAAGCCGAAAACCGCCTTGTTTATCGGCATTCTGGTTGTACTCCTGTTGGCCCTCGGTGGCCTCCTGTTTTGGTTTGTTAACAGTTCAGGTGGGGCAGATGTTGCCGTGCCGAGTCTGATCGGGCTCACTCGCATCGAAGCAGAGACACAACTGAAGGATGCAGACCTTGTTCCTCAGGTGACCACGGAGCCATCAGCGACGATTGCTGTAGACCTCGTGATTTCGCAGGATCCCGGCAAGGATGTGACCGTCAAGTCGGGCAGCACAGTCAAGTTGGTGGTGTCCTCGGGCATCGAGACTGTTGAGCTTCCTGATGTGACTGGCTTGGCCCAAGCAGAGGCCGAGAAGCAACTGATAGCGAAGGGGCTGCTCGTCAAGATCACACCCCAAGAGAGCGCAGAGATCCCCTCGGGAACCGTGATCAGCCAGAGCCCAGCGCCACTAGTTCCAGTGGCAGTTGGATCAGTTGTTGAGCTCATGGTCTCGAAGGGCGTGGGCGAAGAACTCGTTCCCGATGTTGTTGGTCAGCCGCTTGCACAAGCGCAAGCTGCTATTCAAGCCGCAGGCTTTCGCTTTGCGAATCCAACTCAGGCCGCTAGTGCAACAGTCCCCACAGGTAGCGTGATTAGCACCGATCCGGGCGGAGGCGCCTCGGTTCCGGCGAACACGCTCATTAGAATTGTGGTCTCAACTGGTCCGGAGCAGGTCAAGGTTCCGACTGTGGTCGGCCAAAGCGAAGCCGACGCAACGACCACCATCAAGTTTGCCGGGCTGAGTGTTCGGGTTGTTCCTCAGACAGTTCCTGCCGGAGATCCGAACGCAGGCAGGGTCATTTCACAGGACCCTGTTGGCGGAAAGATGGAGGACAAAGGATCAGCTGTGACCATCACGGTGGGAGTCGCTGCTGCAGCGACCACAACCACCACCACCACAGTGGCCACAACTACAACAGCACCGTGATGTCTCAAGGCGATTGAGATGACCAAGGTTCGTGGGTTGCTGCCAGTAGTGGGAGCCGTCCTCATTGTTACTGCAGCAGTTCTGCTGCTGGGTTTTTCAGACACACTGAATCCCCTAGATGCCATTCGCGGCCTAGGGAGGGTGGTGACGGTTCCGGACTTCGCCGGAAGCCCGCTACCTCGGGCCAAGGCCGAGGCCGAGAACCTTGGTCTGAAGCCCGTCACTCGCAGTGCCTTTAGCTTGACTGCACCGCGCGGAACAATCATTGGGCAAGAGCCAGTGGCCGGTAAGAAGGCTCGCTCTGGCGACCAGATTGAACTCGTGGTGAGCAGCGGCGTGAACCGCACGCGTATGCCAGCCGCTGTTGGTCGGCCAATTGCCGAGGTAACGCGTGAGCTCGGTGATCCGGGCGTGCCGATCGAGATCATTGAAGTTTCTAATGAGACTGTGGCCAACGGAATCGTGGTGGCACAATCCCCAGAGCCAGATGTTCTTGTTGCACAGGCCGGATCTGTTCGCCTCGAGGTTTCTTCTGGGCCCGATAGTCGACCAGTGCCTGATCTAACGGGCCTCTCGGTTGAAGGCGCTGCGTTTCGCTTAGGAAAAGCAGGGTTGCTCTTTGGGCCTGTTACACAAGCTGATGACCCGGCTGTGGTAGCCGGAGCAGTGATCTCATCCGCTCCCGCTCAGGGAACAAAGGTCCCCAAAGACACACCAGTCGCACTGACTGTTTCAAATGGGCCAGCACCCATTCCGGTACCCGAGGTCACCAACACGCAACAAGTCCCAGCCACTGAGGTGCTCAGAGCGGCAGGATTTTTGGTAGATGTTGCTGGGCAACTCGTCGTGACCGGCGACCCCGGGGTCGGCAACGTCTTCGGGCAGAACCCAGTTGCAGGAACCCCGTATCGCCCCGGGCAGGTGGTCACGATTGTGGTCGGGCGAGTGCCACCTCCGCGCCGAGCAGCGACCACGACTACCACTCCTGCTGCGAGTTCAACTACTACAACTGTCAAGGCGGCCACTCCGACTACCAAGGCTGGTGGCTGAGATGGTTGAGCAGGTTGAGCACCCAGGTGATAGCCCGCAGCGGATTACCGAGATTGGTGATCTGGAGCAGATTGATACTGCACCGCATCCTGTGGCGATCGCAGTGGGCTTGGCCTCTGTGCTCCTCTTGCTTGGGCTGACAATTTTTGCGTTCAGCGCGTCACTCAAGAGCGGCTCATCTTCGGCTCAGGTGGAGCAAGTTACTGTGCCGCGGATGGCAGGCCGCAGCCTGGCCGAGGCTCAGGCTGAGCTGGAGCGCATGGGCCTAGTCGTCGAAGCCGAGTACAACTCAAATGAGGTTATTCCAGCGGATACCGTCATTGGTCAGGACCCAGTTGCTGGCAGCCGGTTAGAAGTTGGTGAGCAAATTCTGCTGCGAGTGAGTGACGGCTTAGCTGGTGTGGACCTGCCCGACTTTGCTGGCATGAAAGGCCCAGAGGCTCTGAAAGTACTCAAGACAATTGGCCTACTCGGGGAAGTCGAGGATGTCTTTGACGAGCAGGTTGTGCCGGGCCTCATTGTTGGGTCGGCTCCCGCAGGTGGCACGCGGGCGGCCCCGGGGTCCACTGTAAAACTACGAGTCTCGCAGGGGCCCGAACCGCGTACAGTGCCAGAGATTGTTGGCCGTCCAGTAGGCGAAGCCATTGTTGAGCTCGCCCGTGCCGAACTCACCGTAGGTGAGATCTCGCGGGAGTTTTCTGCTGATCAGACCCCTGGCACGGTGCTCTCCTCAGACCCAGCGCCTGCCGAAAAAGCCCCCCGGGATCAGCCAGTAAACCTAGTGGTCGCCTCGGCCGAACAGCAGGCTGTGGTCCCAGACTTGGTGGGTCTTCGCAGCTCCTCAGCATCAAAGGTGGCCAAGGCCGCAGGGATGACTACCGCGGTGACCAATCTGGCGCTTATTGCAGGAGATCCACGGGTTGGATTAGTGATCAGCCAGACTCCCGTTGCCAACACCCCGAGCGCAGCGGGCACACCCATTCAGATCACGGTTGGAATCTTGTTGCCGGCAACGACGACGACGGTCGCAGGCGCGAGCACCACCACGAGTCAGCCAGCCACAACAACCACCCGTGGCTAAACCGGCTTGAGGTCTTAGCTGCTTGGCAATGCCGACGGTGTTGTGCAGTTGTTCAGAAAGTTGCTGATCAACTTGTGACCGCTGCTACTCAATACTGATTCGGGGTGGAACTGCACACCTTCCACCATGAGCTCGCGATGTCGCAACCCCATAATCAAGCCATCCTCGGTTTGCGCTGTGATTTCAAGCTCATCTGGTAGTGATGATCGCTCAACAATCAAGGAGTGATACCGCGTTGCTTCAAGTGGGTTGGGTAGGTCTGTAAATACGCCCCGGCCATCGTGTGTGATGAGTGAGGTTTTTCCGTGCACGACCTGTGGGGCTCGAATGACGTTGCCGCCAAAAACTTCACCAATGCATTGCAAGCCGAGGCACACCCCGAACACTGGCCGTCGACTGCCCCACTCGCGGATGAGGTCGTTCGAGAGTCCAGCCTGTGAAGGGTGTCCGGGGCCGGGACTAATCAGGATGCCATCTGGATTGATTGCCTCAACATCGCTCAGGCTCAGAGCGTCTTCACGATGCACAATTGGCTCCGCGCCAAGCTCACCCAAGTACTGAACCAGGTTGTACACAAAGGAGTCGTAGTTGTCGATCACCAGAATTCGGGGCATCAGACTGCAACAGTAGAACGAGAGAGGAGTTCTTACCGAACGGGTTCGGTCTATTCTGCAGAGATGGCTACTCCGGGTAAGCGCAAAGTTGATGCCGATCAGGCAGCTACTCCTTCGTCCTCTAGTTCGACTCCGAGTTCGACGAGCAAGCGGGTGACTCCACCTAAAGCTAAAAAAGATGCATCCTCAACGGCCCGCTACACGGCCCCGGTCAAGAAACAGCACCATGGGCCAAGCCCCAAATGGGTTCCAATCACCATGTTCGGCGCTTGGGGAGTGGGCCTGTTAGTGATCATCTTGAATTACATGCAGGTGCTTCCGGGAACTGAATCTGGCGGTAACGGTTGGTACTTGGTAGCAGGCTTGGGCTCGATTCTGGCGGGCATTATGGTGGCCACCCAATACCGCTAAATGTCTACTAGGTGGACAACTGGCGGCTAGAAGGTGCCAAAAGTGTGACAGTACCCAGCTTTATCCACAGCCTGTGGAAAGAATCAAAAGTTGTGGATAACTGTTCCAGAGGACTTATTCCATGATTGGAGCAACAAGTTCCATATCGTCCATGCAGTGCCGAGGCGGCTCAGGGTCTTCATTGTTCGCAGC
>CANJEC010000082.1 GCA_947473395.1 Actinomycetota bacterium
AACGGCTCTAGGTGACCAAGCTCAGGATTCTTATCTGCGTACACACTGACTGGGCCACCAAACCACTTACTTCCCAGCAGTTTGCGCTGAAGCCGAAAGAAGCGTGGCTCGCCCACATAGTCATGCCAGACACCGGCGTACATGGCGTATCGAAGTGCCCCTGCCCTCCAGGTTGAAAAAATCGCTACCAAACCAATGTTGCATGGGCAGCGCAAGTGAACAGCATCCACAGACCGAGCGACGCGGCGAGTGGTCCGAGCCCAAGGGATCAAATGACCGAGCAGTCCAAACTTGGCAGCGCGGGTGTTGCCCCCGGCCTTCTGTAACGGTTCAATGCTGAGATTCGTTGACTTGTAGGGGCCGAACCCTGGAGGCGGCGGACCGGGATCAAGCGGTGCACACAGGACAACCTCATCGAATAACTCAGCCCAACGGTCAAGCTGGTTCACGACCGGTTCCAGCGCGCAGAGTCTGCCCTCGCTATCTCGATAATGCTGGGTATCACCAATTACAGCGAGACGCACAACCCTCCCCTCGAACAAATTCCGATGCAAAAACCTGCTGCTGAAAATTCCGGTGCAGCTTTGGCACTCTCACAGCTTAGGGATTCGAGGCCCGTCCTCCACCATGTCGTCAGCAATGTGCAAGGAGGCACGGACGCGCTTGACCGTCGAGGGCAGGTGCACCAGTTCGCCCGCAACGAAGCCCATCCACTGACGTGGCGAGGCCCGTCGCTTGAGTTCGTAGGGGACGATTGCTTGGGACAAACCAATAACTAGGTCTTCGCGTACCTGCCGTTTGGAGTGGTAACGCTTGGTGTAATACACCATGGAAGGCAACGGAAGGGGCGAGGTCCTGTCGCGGTGTCGGAATCCATCTAGGGAGCCAAAGGTGCGAAGGCCACCTTCTTGAGCCTTGAGATGCACACGAATCGCATGAGGGTTATGGATGACTAAACAGCCGCCAAGTTGGACTCGTAAGCCAAACTCGGCGTCGCCTCTACGCTGCCGGTCGAACTGCTGATCAAATAGCCCAAAGCGCTCGAACAGGCTTCGATGGCACATTCCGTTGCCAGAGTCCCACTGATCAGCCACACGGAAGAACGCATAATTCTCTGGTATCGGAGCACCGATAACGGCCAGAGAGGCCCCAGTTGAAAGATCGGCATCGTAGCGATGCAGACCCTCAAGGTGTTGCTCTAAAAAGTCCGGGCCTACTTCTGAGTCGTCGTCTACGAACGCAATCCACTCACCGGTAGCCTGCTCAACGGCTGCGTTGCGTGCCAGCCACTGTCCGCGCTCTACTTGAAAAATCACTTCAAGGTTGAGATCCGCGAACTCCTCATAGATTGCGTGATCTCGCTTGTCGATGTCGTTCTGATCTACAACGACTACTTGTTGTGCCATCAACGTCTGCTTACGGAGTTGTTCCAGGACGGGCCGCAACAACTCGTAACGGCCGAGCGTCGGCAGAACCACCGTGATGGCGGGATTCTCGGGGCTGGTCACGCTGTCCCTGGTGACGACTTGATCAACAGCTCCCGGGCGAGGCACCGAGCTGGTGGAGGCCGCAGAACTCTTGAGTGCGGCACGGACCTTGAGCGGCCGCAGATGCGCCATCGATCTGCGAAGCGCTGCGTACCGTACCCATTTACGACCAAAGACCCGGCGAAGGAACACGAATCGGTCGTGTTCACTCAACCGATCTGACAACGTGCCTCGACCGTTCACTAGGCGTGGCGTGTGCATCACCACGGCACCTCGGTCAATCATCCTGCGGCCAAGCTCAAGGCCTGCACCAGTAGTTCCTTCGAACGCAGCATCGAGACCACCGAGCGTGCGGAGCACCTGCGTCTTGACAAGAAATGCCGAGAGGGTGAGGCGCCAAGACACCGAATCAATCGATGCATCGGCATCTAGAGCAAGGGGCCAAATCGGGTGGATGTAGTCATGCTCCTCTGGCTCACCAGCGAGCCCAAAGCACAGCCCTGCGTGCCAAGCATCAGCACGCTCCTGCATGAGAGCAGCAATCAATTCAAGGTCCGGCTCACCAAGCATTGGATCCCAAAAAAGCAGCCATTCAGCTTGAGTTGTAGCGAGGACATCATCGATCTCTGCTGCTGCACGGGGAATGCTTGATGAGAGAGGCGTCACCGACCCGAGTGGCCAGTTCTTCTTCCACTTGCCCCATACGAGCAGATCTACTGTTTCAGCCACTGGCCCCCCGTGTGTCGTTCTGTCTACTTGAAAATCTATGTGCTCGAAATTTTGCTCATGAGAAACCAAGCTGCGCTCGTCGTCGGCCTTACCGTGCCTTCGGTTCTTGAGCACGAGGTTTCTCAACCTACTCAGGATACGATACGCCGAGTCGATTGCGATCCGTACTTCTTCATGCACCTCAGTCTTACGACTGCACTCCTATGACCACTGAGCACGCCACCACTCCTCGTACCCGCTACCCCCGTGCCCAGTGCGAGGTCTCTGTTGCCCTCTGCACGCTCAACGGATCGCGATGGATCGAGCAGCTTCTTCAATCGATCGCAGCCCAAGAACTCCTGCCCGATGAGATCGTCATCCAAGACGATTGCTCCGAGGATGACACGGTGGAACTCATTGAGAAGTTCGCAGGGCTAGCTCCCTTCGCAGTTCGTGTCGAGGTCAATGAGCGTCGACTTGGATCCACAGCGAACTTTGCTACTGCTCTGGCTCGCTGTCACGGTCGTTTCATCGCTCTCGCCGACCAGGACGATGTTTGGTACCCCAACAAGCTTCGACGCCTGATTGACGAACTTACGTTAGATCCAACCGTCACGATGGTGTTCTCTGACGCCGACCTGATTGGACCGGATGGTGAAGATTTAGGGCAACGTCTCTGGGACGCGCGCCTGATCGGGCGGACTCTCCGAAAGCGGGCCGTCGTGCCAGAAGAGCTCTTCGCCCGACGAGCTCTCACCACGGGCTGCACCATGGCAGTTCGCAGGCGCGCTGTTGCTGCATCGTTGCCGTTTCCAGAGGCTCTCGAGAACCAGGCTGCACCGATGCGTCACGATCGATGGCTCTCGCTCGTGGCAGCCGCTGTGGGCACCGTTCGAGCACTTCCCGATTCGCTCCTTGGGTTTCGGGTCCACCCCGATCAAGAAACCGGAGTGCTCGTAGGAGCACAGCTCCCCCAAGCTTTGGGGCGCGCAGCAGCGGCGGTGTTCACCGCTCCAGTCGGCCAGAGCAACGCAACTCACCTAGCGCGTGCGAATCAACTCGAGGCAGCGGCAGGGAGGGCACATGAGATGGGTGATTTTGAAGAGGCGGTGACTCTGGAGGCAATCGCTGCCCACCACCGCAGCAGAGTTCAAAGTGCAGGGTCAGTGCTTGACCGACTCCGCGGCATCGCCGAGGGAGTTCGGGTTGGTGCCTATGGCTGGGACCGGCTCGGCCTGGTGGCAGTCGCTGGGGATACTGTGCGCTCGGTCCGACCCGGACGTGGCGGACAGTGCGAGACAGTCCTTCACAGCGAGCCAGCCCCCGAGAACCAGATCGAGGGCAGCTAGTGCTCCGCAAGATGAAGGTCATGATGGTGACCGACTCACTTCAGGTGGGCGGTGCCGAACAAGTGGCTGTAGATATCGCAAACAGCTTGGACAGAGATACTCACCAGGTCTATTTCTGCGCCACGCGCACAGACGGTCTCCTTCGCTCAAGCCTAAAATCCGACGTAGAAATCATGGTGCTTGAACGTTCAGCAACTTGGGATTTGCTGAAGCTGCTGGCCTTTGGAAAGTACGTGCGCAGCGAAGGAATAGACGTTCTGCACAGCCATGGCCGCGGAACCATGCGCTTCATTGCGCTCTGTAAAGCCCTCGGGATCATTCAGGCTCAACATGTTTTTCATGATCATTTCGGGCGCCTACACCTTGACCGGAGCGCTGGACGTGGGTTGAAAGTCCCCCTGCATCACGGTGTAGATGCCTATATCGGGGTTGAATCTCGGCTCTGCAGATGGGCAATCGATACTGTTGGGCTACCTGAGGCCAAAGTCAGTCTGGTGAGGAGCGGTGTTGACCTTGAACGCTTCTCCACTGCGCCAGCCATCAACCTTCGAGAAGAGTTCGATCTTGGTGAGGGCAATCTTGTCCTGCTGATGGTGGCCAACTTTCGGCCACAGAAGGACCACCCCACTCTCTTTCGGGCAATCGCAGAGCTCACCCCTGCCCAGCAAGAAAGCCTTCGGCTTGTCGTCTGCGGAAGCACAACCGCCGACCCCGCCTATTTTGAGGGCTGTATGGCGATGCTTGAGCGGCTCAAGATTGACCACCTTGTTCGGACCATTGGGGTGAGGAACGACGCTCCATCCCTGATGGCCGGTGCCGATGCGGGCGTGTTTTCTTCCAAGAACGAATCAGGCCCGCTGGTGATCTTGGAGTACATGGCGAGCAGGCTTCCCTTTGTCGCAACCGAAACGGGCGAGATTGCGCATGCCGTCAAGGATGAGGGCGTGGGCATCCTGACCGAGCCCCGCGACTACTTGGCCTTGGCTGACGGCCTAGCTGCACTGCTTGACATGACAGCTGAGCAGCGTGCGGCCATGGGAGAGCGTGGAAGGCAACTCGTGATTGAGGAATTTGAGCAACACGTAGTAGTCCGCCAGGTTGAGGCAATTTATGATCAACTCCTCGGACTGAGCAGCCAGAGTTCCGGGGCCAAAGAATCCAATCTAGCAATCGGGTAATTTTACTCTCACTCATTTTTGGCCATTCCCGGCATACTGAATCTGACTGTTGTCTGCGATGACGCCGGCAAGTAGGGGGACGTAACACTTATGGAACCAATGCAGGATCGAACTGAGACCAATATCGGCGAGTACATCGCCGTATTGCGCCGTCGTTGGATGGTCATTGCAGGAACCATGATCCTTGTCGTGGCGATCGTCGCTGCCTTAGATTTTTCGAAGACGCCGATTTACGAGGCCTCTTCACAATTGCTCCTGCAACCAAAGCAGTCCGAGTCAATCTTCTCGCCGGCTCAGTCCTCGGTAGACCCAACCCGAGCCGTGCAGAATGAACTCAAGATCATCAATTCCCTAGCCGTGCGCACAGCGGTGGCCAAGGCTTATGGCGAGAAGATCTCTATCTCTGCTGTTTCCGGCGGCGACGATGACGTCATCATCCTGTCTGCCACGGATTCCAACCCCAAGGACGCCGCTCGCAAAGTCAATGTGTATGCCGAGACATACCAGACGGAGCGATTCAACGCGATCGTTGACGACCTCACTCAGTCCAAGCTTGTCCTGCAACAGCAGATCGACGATTTCCAAAAAGAGATCGACTCCATCAACCAGCCGCTTGCAGCACTTGACGAGAAACTCGCAGCGACCCCGACCACTGACCCAACCTATGCAGACCTCAGCGCCGAGCGCGAGCGGCTTGACCAGCAGATTCAAGTACGGCGTGCCGATATGGAGAACCAGCTGAGTGACTACCAGCAGCGCCTGCAAGTACTGCAGCTTTCTGAGCGTCTGACCACGACCGGTGGTGTTCAGATTCTGAATCCGGCCACGGTCCCCTCCTCACCCATCTCTCCGAACATCATTCGAGATCTCGTGCAGGCAGCACTGATCGGCTTCTTCTTGGGAGTTGGATTGGCGCTGCTGCTCGAGCAGGTGGACGACTCCATCCGCAGCCCTGGTGACCTTGAGCGTGCCACGAAGGGCATTCCGACATTAGGCCTGATCCCCCTCGATGAAGGGTGGAAAAACAAAGACGAACCGCGACTGACCACGCTCGCTGCACCGATGTCTGCCACTGCCGAGGCCTATCGCGGCCTCCGGACCACGCTGCAGTATTTGGCGTTGCACCGCCCAATGGGGATAGTGCAGATTACAAGCTCAAGCGCAGGTGAGGGAAAGACCTCCACCATGGCCAACCTAGCGATTGCCTTTGCCGAAGCAGGCATGCCAGTAGCAGTGGTTGGGTGCGACCTTCGACGCCCGCGGGCGCATAGCTTCTTAGAAGTTGATGGTGCCATCGGCCTGACCTCAGTTCTCCTTGGTGAGGTTCCCCTTGAGGTTGCCCTGCAACAGTCACCAGTTCACCCCAACATTCGAGTTCTGCCATCCGGCCCGCGTCCGCCGAACCCTTCCGAGCTTCTGAGCTTGGACCGAACCTCGGAATTGATTCATTCCCTGCTTGATAACCACTCCATTGTATTCCTCGACTGCCCGCCAGTCCTGCCAGTTACTGACTCCCTCGTACTCTCTCGCTGCGTTGATGCCTCTTTGTTCATTGCGAGGGAAAACACCACCTCGAAGAGAGACGTAAAACGTTCACTTGAGCGTCTGAGCCAGGTAAACAACCCACTCGTAGGAACCATCTTGAACGGCGTAGACGCAGAGGGTGCCTACGGATCGCTCTACGACTACTACGGCTACTCCAAAGAGTCTCGTAGCCGGTTTTTGCCCAAGCTCTTCAAGCGCAACGTTCCAGATGTCCCCAAACTTGATCAAGCAGTACTGCCCGGAATGGAATCCGATGGCAGGACCCCGGCTGACCACTTCGAGAACGACAAAAACGATGGGGACCAGATTCCTGGCCCAGCACCTATCAGCAGCTGACGTGTGACCCGGCCACTCGTCAGGTTCCTTGCACATGGCGCCGAGCGGAGCGGCCCTCCTATCTACCTGCTTCGGATGTTTCGCTACTGGAACAACTACCCGGCCGCCTTCGACACAGAACTTGTTCTGGCGCGGCCAGGTGAGCTCGTCTCGCAGTTTGCTGGACTGACAAACACAACCGTGGCACGGCTTGATCAACGATCTGTTGAGATGGTTTTTCAGAGTCTGACTCGGGCTGCTCACGCAGGCGCCCTTGGCTCTAGTGCTGTGGGATATGCCAGCCGGGCAAGAGTCAGAGGTAACCCCTTCAGCGCCAGGCGACCTCAGCCCGACATCACGATCGTCAACGGGGCAACAGCGCCTACCGTCGAACTGCTGCGTCAACTTCGATCCGCTTCTCCGATTTTGACCATTGCGCATGAGCTCTCCACGGGCTGGTACGGCAACCTAGACAACAAGGACCGGCAGTTTCTGCTGGCAAAGACTGACCGCTACTTAGCAGTGTCTGAGGCAGTCAGAAGCTTCCTGATTGATGACCTTGGCGTCAGGCCAGACCAAGTCACCATGGTCCACCCACCTGTTGACATCAGTGAGTACCAAAGCTCAAAACCAACTCGACTCAGTGACGGAATTCTGCGGGTCGGCGGTAGCGGCATGACTGATTGGCGAAAGGCACCCGAGATTTGGCTCAGGATTGCAGCCGAGTTGCGAGACATGTTGCCTAAAGAGACCCTACGCTTTACTTGGCAGGGTGGGGATAGTCCACAGTCCTCTGCATTCTGGCCGTTGGAGCATGAGATGAGACAACTGGGATTATCAGAGCAGGTGACCTTCACCGGTCAGATACAAGACGCTGCTGCTGCCATGAGTCAGTTCGATGTTTTTGTCTCCACTGCTCGAGAGGATGCCTATCCCCTAGCCTGCGCAGAGGCGATCTCGCTTGGCGTGCCAGTAGTTGGCTTCGATAGCGGCGGCTTATCGGAGATGGCAGAAGAGTCGGGCTGCGCCCTAGTGGTGCCCTATCCAGATCATGGTCTGATCAGCCAGACAGTCGCCGACCTACTCGGTGACCCCGATAGGCGGGCCGAACTTTCTCAGAAGGGTATTGAGTTTGGCCACACCCAACTCGATGTTTCACATATCGCTCCGGCCGTGGCCGATTGGATTATGAGGGCTGCAGCATGACCCCGCTCCGCTGGTGGGGAGTGTTTGCCGTTGCAGTCATCTTGTCTGCGGCAATCCTGCTCACGACCCTGGGATCAAATGGTGAGATCCGCGTTGACCAGTCTGCATCCGCCCCGGGTTTTGACGGCAAGAATCGAGAAATCGACCGTTCGGAGTTCTCCTTTGCAGCCCCCTCCACCACTGCAGGACCTACCACAGTCCCAACAGGCAAGCGCCCGATCGGTTCGCGACGCACGACCACGACATCCACAACGACTACGTCAACCACTACCATCCCGCCAGCAACCACCACGATTCCGCCCAGTTCATTGTTCTTGCCAGACTCTTCTAGCGTGGATTCACTCTGCGGCATGGTGAAGTCGGTTGAGTCCCTCCAACTGATCTTTAGTGATCCCTCGGTCAAAGCGGATCAGACGATGACAAGAATCCTCATCAACTTTGACCGATACCTACAGGTCGCTCCCCCAGAACTCACCTCGAACGTCCTCGGTATTCGCGAGTCTCTCCTGCTGCTCACTCA
>CANJEC010000083.1 GCA_947473395.1 Actinomycetota bacterium
ATAGTAGAGGTTCTGGCTTTGAGGGGCAGCGCAGAAATCAGATAGGGTCTATCTCGCAGCCCGGGTGGCGGAATGGCAGACGCGGCGGATTCAAAATCCGCTGTCCTTACGGGCGTGTGGGTTCAAGTCCCACCCCGGGCACGCTGCAGGTTGTTTAAGGGCCGTTCCTTGAGCCAGCTCCGCTAGCCGCAATCAGGCGCAGCGCTGGGGACTCGGGCTCAAGGGCCTCGCTCCGACAAGGATGCACCTGTTGGGTTCCAGTGCAGAACAATGCTGGGCCGAAGCAAAATTGGATAATTTTTCCAATTTTGACTGTGTTACATTGAAAAAACCTTAAGCCCGAGCATGGCCAATTTTGCCGGGCCCAAGGTGGTTGCGGCTACCAACATCTTGTCTAAGGAGAACAAAAGTGCGGAAGATTATTGCGGTTAGCGGTTTGCTAGGCGGGTACTTGGCGGTTGCTCTGTTTACTAGTCCTGTGGCACATGCGATGCCTCCGGTGATTCCTCCAGAGATCGCGCTCAACTGCGGAAAGGATATGTCGGGCAGTGGCGCATACGACGCCTGTGTGACGGTGGTGAACGAGACGAGGGGTTTCGTCTCGCCAGGTGTGACTGGCACAACTGCAGGCCTTGCCTTTACAGCCTCTGGTGCATGGGACCCAAACACCACTTGGACTGGAGGTTCGGGGCTGTGGGTACTCGGCAGCGCTGGTGAGCCCACCCAATCTTTTCTTCAGCCTAATAAGGGCTGGGTTGCTTATAGCTGCCGCATTCCTGCGGGGAATTTAAGCGGCTGTAGCGCTCAGGTGACTACAACACTAGCTGCGCCTGACAACCCCAACGTGAAGAGCCCAGCGATCCAAGAAGCCGCTATTAAGGAGGACACCAACTCCACCATCAAGGCCAAGGGCAAGGTGGAATTCGATCAAAAAATCCTCCCCTCAATGTGGAGCTGCCTAGGTAGCAGCAGTTACGTGAGGTGCGAAAAACAGGGAAATTCTGGACCTAAAAGTGCGTATCAACGGTACGACTTCGCACTCCGAAACAACACCATGGGGATCAAGATCATCAACTTCCTTGGTGACCGGCTTGTACTCAACAAAAATGTTGTTGACTGGCATGATGTGATTCCCGACTCACGCGGTGAGACGCCCGCAGGGACATTATCGAGCGGACAGCAGAACTCGGCCCGGTCGATCGCTCCCTATGTGGCCGGGTTCGAAGCTCCGGATGTTGATTGGGGAGGTATCAATCCGCTATCCACCGGTGGGAGTAAAATTTTCATGACCTACGACGTGGCTGGCTCAGGCGGGTATGCAGGGGTGAAGGTCAAAATCCAGATGCAAATAAAGGCAACCGGCAACAATTATTCTTGGGACACGGAGGACGCCTGCAAGGTAACTGGTCCGAGTTCAAATTTGCCGAAGTGTGAGGTCACAGCTAACCAAAACATCGGCATGGGAAGACTGGAAGTGACGATTAGTTCCGTCTAGTTGTTGGTCTCGGGCGGGCCTCCCTTGTCGCTTAGCGATCGCCCAATCACACCATCTCCCCACCAGCTATCAGGTTTCTAGGAGTTTGAAATGATTCAGCGCTGGCGTTCACGGTTGGTAACCGCTGTCGCCGTGGGCATCACGGCACTGTTGGTTGTCGGCACCGGGCCAGCGGCTCAGGCATCGGCTTCGGAGCGCTCATCTCGGGTGGCCAAAGGGGCAGCGTGGGATGCGCAAGCCCTGCCAGCCCTGCCCGGATCCTCGGGGTCGGGGCAGTTGTTCAGACCGTTGGCGGGAGTGGTGGTGCCGTTGCGGTCGACAGGGGAGTCGACCTCGACCGAGCCGACCCTAGAGGTAGACAAACTCGATGTTTCAAAGGTGGTATTTCGGGTTACGGCCCTGTCGAACGGTCAGGTGAAGAACTCTCCGACGGTGGATGTTCGCGATGGCCAGGCGCGCTGGAAGGTCGCACAAGGATTTCTGGTACTCGGTGAGACCTACCGGGTGTCGGTAGTCGAAAGCGGAAACACCCAAAATGTGGTGCTCTCGGAACGCAACCTTCATGTAGACCCGCAGCGGTCGGCCGAACAGAAGCTCTGGTCTTTCGCTGGAATTTCTGCCGGCAAGGTGACCGGTGAGCCAGTCTGGGCATGGTCATCGCCAACTCTCGAGACCATGGGGGGTGCCGCAGGATTCTCGCTGCTCCATCGGCCAACTAATGGCGCTCAGGGCGGCTTGCCAAAAGGTTGGCAGCTCTCACCCTCAAGTGTGGGGTCTCGTTGGAAGACGCTGACACTCACCCGTAATGGCTCCTCGGCACGGCTCACGGCTTGGGACGGCTGGACAGTGGCGTTCGAGCGCAGCAGTAGCGGAGCGTTCCTAGCCCAGCTCGGAGAGAACGACACCTGGCCTGCAGGGATGTATGCCACGCTCAACGCAAATCCCGCTGGCGGCGGGTGGACGGTAACGAACACCAATCAATCCACCACTTCGTTCCCCGCTGCGGACGTTGCTCAGAAGGTGACACTGTCCCCCTCGGCGGTTTGGACCGACGGGTCTCCAGTGCTGCAGCAGAGCTGGGTTGGGGGACGCCTTGACCATGTGACCGACCCCGTGAGCGGTCGGCAAATCCAATTCTTATATGCGCCCGCGGAGCAGTGTGTCGCTCCAGCTGAAGGGTTCATTCCAGCGCCAGACGGCATGCTGTGTGCGGCGTCGTCTTGGGATGGAGCAAAGCTGGCGGTGTCGTACGTCCAAACCGAAGCCGGTGTTCAGGTCGGGCGGATCACGGGCCGTGCCGGAACGGGAACGAGCGCCCAAGTCACCGACTTAGCTTGGGATAAGTCGGCAAGGATCACGGGTATTCGCGCGCCGCTTGCGGCTGCGGCCACGGCTGCTGAAGTCATTGGTGGGCTTGGCGTCGATGATGCTCGCTCCCGCACAACAATCACGTACGACAGTTCTGGCCGAGTGCAGACCATTACGGCACCCGCCGGACTGGTCTCTGGCGAGGTTCAGACGCCAGCACAGTCTGCGCAGCCAGTACAAACCTTGGAGTATTCAACTAACGGTGCTCTGGCCTTGTTCACTGTGCGCCAAAACGGTGTCTGGGTACCCTTCTTGCATCGGGCCGAGGCCACGCTCAATCGAATGAATCAGACCAAGACCACTGCCTCGGACGGGCAATCAACGGTCATGACGTACAACCCCGAGGATCAGGCCGCCGAGGTTCTTGATGTAGCGAGTGGCACTCGTACGCGGACCGTGTATGACGCTCAAGGTCGGCCAGTCAAAGCAATCGGACCCTCTCGTCGGCCACTCGGAGAGCCCGGCGTGCCCGTGGTTGAGACCCGCTATGACACCGAAGACAGCAAGGCGGGTCCTGGCATACAGATGCGCCCCATCACCGGGCTCGTCATGATGACCTGGGACAACAACGGCTTTGCTGGCGCGCCTGCCGATCGTTCCATTGGGCCCCGAATCGCGGGGAAAGTTCCCCAGAAGATGCAGTTCGGCTGGACTTCGAACCCCTCGGGCAACGGTGGAGTCTGGAGTGGACGCCTCGCCGGAAAGTTCGTTGCCGAGACTGCGGGGACGTATTCGTTCCGCAGCGATGACCGAGCCCGACTCATTGTCAATGGGCGGGCATGCACTGTCAAAAACCCTTGCGAGGTGCAACTAGGTCGTGATGGAGCGGCCGATCTGCAGGCCGAGGTGGTCTCGACCGCAGGCGGCGCAGCTTCAGTAGATCTGCAAGTCGCAACCGGCGCCGGAGCGACCCTGAAATGGAATCCAATCGGTGGGACGGAGACTAGCCCCGGATTGAATCAAGTCACCGAGCAGATCGTCAGCGATCAGCTTGCTCCCACCCCGAGCGGCTCCAAGCGTATGCGTCAGGTATCTGCTTATGACTGGACGACCGGTTCGGGCAACCTAGTGAGCCAGACCTCTGAGTCTGGGGCAACGGTTAGCCACACATGGGATACCTACACCGGCAGAGACGGCCACTATGGCCAGCATCTGAGCTGGACCGGACCAAGCGGCAAGACCACTACCTACGGCTACCACGATGCCAGTGCCCCCGCTGCTGGGTGTGACGGATCGGCCGTGCAGGGCGGGTTGCTAGCAAGCACGACTCGGCCAGGTGGCATCACCACCGAGCAGTCCTACAACGCCGCAGGCGGCACCACAAAAGCGACAGGCAACGGCACCGAGACCTGCATCAATTACCGGGCCGATGGTTCGGCCTCGGGGGGTTCTGTCACGGGTGGCGGTGCGCCGTACTCGGCCTTCACTACGCCGCTACTCAGTGGCAACCCACTCGAAGCTGCATCAACGGTGGTGAGCCAAGGAGTGAGCAAGACGAGCACTGAGTCGGTCTCGATTACTGGCCAGGTTGTGCGCACAACCGATGCCCGCGGGACTACCACCACCTTTACTTATGACCCGTGGACGGGGAATCTCACCACTTCGATCCAGGCCACTGCTGAGGGCGAAACTCGCACGTCTACCTTTGGCTTTGACAAGTACGGCCGGCCCGACAGTGTTGAAGTCAACGGGGTCACACTGAGCACCTCGACATACCGCTCGAACGGCAGCGTTCTGCGGGTCAACTACGAGAACGGGACTACCTCGGAACTCGGCCTTGACGCCAACAACAACATCAACTCCGTTCAGTACGACGGGTTCGAAGGCGATGTCAGCGTGGGCGAGACCGATGTTTATTCGCGTGGTGGCGCCATCTTGACCCGGAACTTGCGCGGCACCGACGGCACCCTCCGCTTTGATGCCACGTATGACCTTGATCACCGTCTGGTTTCCTCGGTGGCAACCGGCACCATAGAGCGCACCACGGATTCCACTACCGTGGAATTTGCGGGGGCTGTTGGAGCCAATGGCAATCGCACATCTCAGACAGCGGAAGGCACTGATGGGCAGGCAGTCACCTCGAGCTTCACCTACGACGAGTCAGACCGTCTTGTGGGAACCACGCTCCCAACAGCAGGCACACCGAGCTACGACGTGCAGGGCCGCACTACGGCCATCGCAGCGAGCAGCACAGGCAACAGCGCAGGCAGCAGTGCGGGTGAGACTGCCGACGCAGGACCGAGTTCCACAGCTACTGGCGAAAGCACGCTTGAGTACGATGCCGGAGGCATTCTGACCGAAGCGACCGGCCCGCGCGGCAGCATCGCATTTGCCGGTGATGACTCTGCTGTGTTCACACCTGCTGGCGGCGGGGAAGCGGTCACCCTGCGCCCCTCGGGCGACCTGCTACTCGACGCCGAGGGTGCCATTGTCGGCCAGCTCGTAGATCTGCCCCAGGGCGTGACCGTTGCCCTTGACTCGACCGGCGCCCCTGTGCAGTGGCAGTACTCTGACTTGCAAGGCTCGAAGGCATGGACTTCCTCGGGCAACGCGGCACCGGGCGACACCACTGTGTATGACCCTTGGGGCACACAGATCAGCAAAAATGAGCGTGCTGTGCCAACGACACCGCTACAGCTAGCGCTGTCGATGAGCGGGTGGAAGGGAACTGCCAGACTGCCGATCGGCGACGACTTCTACAGAATGGGTAACCGCGAGTACTCGCCCGCCACTGGACGCTTCTTACAGCGCGACCCGCTGATTGGCGGTTCAACCAATAGCTACGAGTTTGCCATCGGTGACCCACTCAACAACAGCGATCCATCGGGCAACTTCAGCCTGGGCCAGTGGATCGGTCTAGCGGTTTCTATCGTGTTGAGCGCCGCAGTCACTATCGCTACCGCGGGTGCCTACGCTGCAATCGCCGCCACGACAATTGGCGCCACGTGGCAGGCATGGGCAGCGGCAGCAGCCATCGGAGCAGTGGCTGGGGCTTTCACCGGATTTGCCACCAGCGTGGTTGAACAAGCAATCGACAACAACGGCGACGTGGACTTCGCCAAAGCGGGACTTTCGGCAGGAATCAGCGGTGCTATCGGTGTCTTGGGGATCAAGGCCAGCTTCGGCAACTTTGCGAAGCAAGCTGCTGCTCGGGCGGAGCAATGGGCCGTTGTCAGGCTGGGCAATCGCGACGCTCTGGGGATTGCGAGTGCGCTGACTGCTCAACAGAGGCAGAACTACAAAATCTTGATCAACAAGGAGTTCCCGATTCAGGGGCCGACCACATCCCGGATGGCCTACCTCACCTCGCTGAAATTGATCGCGGTGTTTACGGTCAAGAGGGCCGTCTATGAAACATTCCCCGAACAGATAGACCAGATCGAGGACGCCGTGGGTCTCGAGCCCGACGACCCCGACACAGGACCGCTCAGTGGAACCGCTGATGCAGGGTCAAGCGGTGCAGCGCTGATTACCTCGGCCCTAGCGGGGTAAACCCGGCGGGGAAGCATCTAGAGCAAAGGTTTTCTGAGAGATTTCCTGCGACTGCACAAATTGAGTTGTGGCTCGTTACCCTGAAATCAACTCGCAGGAACTCGGTAGAACTCCGAAGAGTTGAACTCACTATCTCTAGCCCCCCCGATATCTAGCCTGAGGTGACCCGGAAATGAAGCGAAACGGCCTATCCCGAATGAGTCCAGCCCGAATGAGTATCGCCATCGTTGCGGTCGCAGCAACGGCGATGCTGTTGGCTGCCTGTGAGGCTGCGCCGAGTCCTGGCACATCCTCCTCTCCATCGGGATACGTTGATTCGGTAGTTGGTGGCGAAGGTAGCGTCCGCGTGCAGGGCTGGGCGTCTGACTGGAACACGCTCAACTCCATCAAGGTTGTTTTTATGGTGAACGGAGAATGGGTGAAGCAGATCTTTACTGCCGACACCTCTCGACCTGACCTAGACCGGAAGTACTCCCGTGGAGCCAACTTCGGCTTTGACCAAACACTCACGGTTCCTGCCGGAGCAGTAACCGTCTGCGCTGTTGCGCTCAACGTGGGTCGCGGCGAGAACACGCTCCTCGGTTGTGCCGCTGCCGAGAGCGGTCGGAGCGCTACCACGGTTCCAACCACGAGCAGTTCAACAACGACAACAACTACGACGTCCACGACGAGTACCTCGACCACGAGTTCTACAATCCCTCGCTGCGGTGGAATCCTTGCAGCAGCGGACGTGATTGCTGCACTCTGTTGATCCTGAACTCTGTTGATCCTGAACTCTGTTGATCCCACCGGGCTGAGGTGGCTGCGCCCGAAGAGCCGGAACGAAGGACTCAGCGCAGCAACCGCTGGCGAATTTGTTGGGTGATGTCATCGCTCAGGCCTAGCCCTGTGCGGAAATACCCTTCAATGGATCCAAATTGAGCATGCACTTCGCTCACCGAAGTTGCGAGATAGTCAGGTTCCACGGTGAATGCTGGTTTCAGCAGCTCAGGGTTTCCTCCTGCTGCTTCAAATTGATCAAGATACGGCTGGAACGAGACAAGTACGGGAGCAGAGCTGAGGAGGTAATCCTCAAAGACCGTCTCCTCTGCAACCCCCAGCAAGCTCAGCAATGCTGCAGCGGCCCATCCCGTGCGGTCCTTTCCAGCTGTGCAGTGAAACAGTGCAGGACCATCAAGGTCGGCAATCTGCAGGAACATTTCTCGATACGCAGCGCAGGCCGCCTCAGAGGTGATCAGATTTCTGTACGTACCCAAATAATGCTCTCGGATCTTGCCGCTCTGCAGAAGTTCCTCAGCAGCAACGGGGTCCTCAAACATGTCTGCAAGGTGAGCGGCCAGGCTGGTGACAGCATCAGCTAATACATCAAGGTGCACCAGATCTACACCCGGTGGTACTCGATCCGGCAATGAGGAGCACTCGGCGGCGCTGCGCAGGTCGAACACTGTGCTCAAGCCCAGTTCAGCGAGGGCGTCGATGCCCGCTTGTCCTTCAAAGCCCAGCCGTCCCGAGCGGTACAGCAGGCCGGTGGCGACCATCTCGCCACCGGTGGTGGCGTAGCCACCGACATCGCGCAGATTGATGATTCCTGCAATGTTCAGCGCCACAGACTCGGCTCCTGGGTTCTTCGGGGCCGGGCTGGTCGAGGCAGAGCTGGTAGGGGCAGAGCTGGTCTGGGCAGGGCTGTTGGGGGTTGCTGGATCATTCATGGCATGCACAGGTTACTCAGGGCCGAGCTAGGCCCATGTCGGCTGAAATGTCCTCTGCAGCAGTCGAGTCAAGATCCTCTATGAGTACCGGCAGGGCAGTCCGCCAGTTGGGATGCTCATCTGTCGTGCCGGGCAGATTGGGTCGCTCCATCATCAAAGTAGCGTCCTCAAG
>CANJEC010000084.1 GCA_947473395.1 Actinomycetota bacterium
ACCAGTGCTCGACGTAGCTTCGGCGGGAAAGAGGTGACGGACGCGTCTCCCCAGTGTGTGGCCAGGTACGGCCGCATAGATCAGGACATCGGCATCGAATGCATCCACGGTCAGCGGGAGGATCGGCCGGCTGCCACGTTGGCAACGAGTTTTTCGGCACGCTCGACGCTCACGGATGGCGCATCAGCGAGACTGGCGTTGCGACCCCGATCGAGGAGGATTCGAAGGCGCTCAGCTTCTGCAAGTGCCTGGTCAGCACGTCGAACCCGAATCGCGTCGGGGCGGACGAGAACTGCAACCTCTCGCCCATGGCGAGTGATGGTGATTTCCTCGCCGGCCGCGACGCGGTCAAGGATTTCAGGCAGCGCTGCCCGGGCTTCACTTACTGACATCGTCGACATTCTCAAATTGTACACTGTTGTACATAGACGTACGCCACGTGTCCAACATGGACCGGGATGGAGCGGAAGCCCAGCAAGAAATCAGGTTGGGGCGGTGTTACCCGCCAAGGTCCAACTCACCAAGGCGTTTGCATGACCATGGAGGAGAATATTCAGACACGGATTGTTTCTACTCCTTACCGATGCCTCCGGGGTGTCGGCCATCACTCTGCGCTCCGGTTGGCAGCTTGTGCGTATGGCGCAATTCCATCTTCCGCTCCTCGGCATCAAGTTCAGATTCGATAGCCATGATCTCTTCGAGTGAGCCCATGGACTTGGGGCCAGTGAAGTGGTTCTTTGCCGAGAGGCTCCACCCGCCGCCCACCAAGATTGCACAGATCAGCAGAATCGGTCCGGTGAAATTGAACGTCTCTAAGGTGTTCCAAGGGTTGAACACCGGTAAGCAGAAGACCACCGCGATAATCCCAACCCAAATCACTGCCGTCCATCCAATGATGCGAGACCAGCGGCCAAGGTTCCACGGCCCAGGCACAAACCCAGGGTTGCGAAGGCGAAGGAACACCGGAATCACGTAGCTGATGTACAAGCCAATGACGGCAACGCCAGTCAGGGCGAAGAATGCAACCGGATAGGCAAGGTCAGTCTGAATGAGCGAGAGCAGTCCGATCGCTGCCGCCAGGCCGATACCAAACCAGACAGAGTTGGTGGGTGTTCGGGTTCGAGGGTTGACCCGCGACCAGATTCGCGATCCGGGGAGTCCGCCATCACGACTGAAGGCGTAGATCATGCGCGAATTCGCCGTAACCGATGCCATTCCGCAGAAGAACTGCCCAATGGTTGAGATGATCACCAGCAACTTTCCAAGGGTGCCGACAACACCAAGCAGAAACACATTTGGACCAGCCAGAATCCCTTTTGCTGCAATCTCGTCATAGGCCGAAGCGGGAATGGCCTGAACCATAGCGACACTCAGGATCAGTGCTGCGATCGCAGAGATATAGATCGACCGGACCATGGCTTTGGGTGCTGCAACTGCTGCGTCCTTTGTCTCTTCCGAAACATGCGCTGAAGCGTCGAATCCCGTGATCGTGTACTGAGCCAGCAACAGACCTACAAGTGCCACGTAGATGCCGACACCGGGGAACTCCCAACCCGTGCCATTGCGATACTGCAGCACGTTGCTCATGCCAAGGTTGCCGGGCTCTGAGAAGAGAAATAGCACCGCCACAATGACCGCTACTCCACCCAGATGCCACCAGACACTGACGTCACCAAGGACTCTCACCAGGTTGACGCCGAACGTATTGAGCAGACCGTGAACAACGAGCACCAACAGGTACGTGATGAAGATCGACCAACGGTTGATCTCGATAGTCGGGCTTGTGGCGCTTCCGAAGATGTTGATGCTGAGGAGAATGAAGTTCGCGAGTGCAAAGTCCACCGAGGCAATCACACCGATCTGCCCAATCAGGTTGAACCAACCCGTCCACCAAGCCCACAGGGCCTTTCGCCGGCGGGCCAAGGTGGCCGACCAGAAGTATAAACCGCCCGCCGTTGGATAGGCCGAGCAGATCTCTGCCATTGAAGATCCAACAACAAGTGAGAACACTCCGACTACCACCCAACACAGAGTGATGACGAGCGGACCACCTGCGTACATTCCGAGCCAGAAGGTGGTGATAGCCCCGGCAAGCACAGAGATGATGGAGAAACTGATGGCAAAGTTCGAGAACGTTCCCAACTTCCGCCGCAATTCCTGGGCGTAACCCAACTCATGAAGCCGAGCAGTATCGGCATCCACGGGGTCACCACTGTGTCCAGTGTCACTAGGTACGTCGATCGCAGGACCTTCTGGCATTGACGCTCACTCCCCTGTGGGCAATATGCCGACTATCCACTCTAGTCGCCGGACAAAACGGGGGGCGCTAAAGGAAATTTTTGTAAATCCCGATAGCAGGCCATGAACAACAAGCGGGGACACACCATGAAGCGCGGGCGCACTAAATCAAGTCGAGGGGTAGCTCTGGCTCTAGCTCTAGCCTGTGCAGCACAGGTGCTCGTACTCAGCGCAGGTACTCGGTCAGCCACTGCAGCAACCGGACCAACTGCCTGGTCGTTGTCTTGGTCTGATGAGTTCAATGCTGCAGCTAACACACGGCCCGACTCCTCACGCTGGGGTTACGACCTGGGCGGTGGCGGATTCGGCAACGCCGAGCGGCAGTACTACACCGATCGACCAGAAAACGTCGCCTCGGACGGCACCGGAAACCTAGCGATCACCGCCCGCAAAGAAACACTGGCCGGCAGTAGCTGCTGGTACGGAACCTGCCAATACACATCCGGCCGGGTACTCACCAAGAACAAGTTCACTCAGCGTTACGGGCGATTTGAGTCCCGCATGAAACTTCCTGCTGGGCAAGGCGTGTGGCCAGCTTTTTGGATGCAGGGCGATGACTCGGGCTCTGCTGGCACTGCTTGGCCAGGCCGGGGCGAGCTCGACATTATGGAAAACGTCGGGTACGAGCCCTCCTCAGTTCACGGCAGCCTGCATGGGCCCGGCTACTCAGGCGGCTCTGCAATCACCAAGGGATACACGCTTCCCGGTGGCGCCAAATTCTCTGACGCGTTCCACACATTTTCAATTGAGTGGGCACCCAATGAAGTCCGCTGGTATGTGGACGATGTGCTCTACCAGACCCGTACCCCCGCTGACCTACCGGCCGGCACACCCTGGGTGTTTGACCACCCCTTCTACATCTTGATGAACTTTGCCGTCGGTGGACAATGGCCCGGTGACCCGTCAGCGAGCACCGCCTTCCCGCAGGCGCTACTGGTGGACTACGTGCGTGTCTACACGCCAACAACAACGCCCACTACAACCGTTCCGCCGACGACTGTCCCTCCAACGACCACAACGACTCTGCCGGTAACGCCGGTTCGCAGTGCACTGTCACGCATCGAGGCCGAGTCATTTGATGCGCAGTCTGGTGTTGCAAAGGAAGCAACTACCGACACCGGTGGCGGCCAAAATATCGGGTGGATCGCGAACGGCGACTCGGTCACCTACCGCAACGTGGACTTCGGTAGTTCTGGAGTCAGCGGAGTGACTGCACGCGTCGCATCGGGTGCAGCCGCCGGGGTTACGGGCACAGCCGAACTCCACCTGGACTCTGCTACTGGCCCCATCGTTGGGAACCTTGCGCTCAGCCCCACCGGTGGATGGCAGACCTGGGCTAGCAAGTCGGCCACGGTCACCGGAGCCGTTGGTGTACACGATCTTGTTGTCGTGTTTCGCAGCAGTCAGCCAGCAGATTTCACCAACTTGAACTGGCTCTCGTTCACCGCGTCTCCCCCACCAACCACAACCACTCCGACAGTCCCCACAACCACAACCACAACCACAATCCCGCCAACGACGGTCCCACCCGCTCCAACCCGTAACGCATACAGCCGCATCGAGTCCGAGTCATCTGATGCATCTGTCGGCGTGATCAGAGAGGCCACTACCGATCTCGGCGGCGGTCAAGACATCGGTTGGATCGCGAACGGAGATAATGCAACCTACCGGCGTGTCAACTTTGGATCCTCTGGTGCAACCGGTGTGACCGCTCGGGTTGCCTCAGGTGCTGCCGCTGGAGTGAGCGGCGCGATCGAGTTCCGCTTGGACTCAGCAACTGGCCCCAAGGTGGGCGAGTTCTCGATTGCCAACACCGGCGGGTGGCAGACATGGAAGTCAGTACCCGCCAACGTCTCGGGTGCCACGGGCATTCACGATCTGTACGTAGTAGCTCGAAGCGGCCAGCCAGCCGACTTCGTCAACTTGAACTGGATGACCTTTACGGGCCAATCAAGCACAGTCCCAGCAACCACGGTGCCCACAACTACGGTCCCACCCACCACGGTCCCAACAACCACAGCGCCACCAACCACAGTCCCACCAACCACAGCCCCACCAACCACGGTCCCAGCAACCACGGGAAGCTTCCCGTTTGTGTTCGCAAACAACACCGGTGGTCGCTGGAGTAACAGCCAGATCTACGTCACGGTGCTCGGCCAAAGCAGTCCCGGCCAGTGGTCATACCTCAAAGCGGACGGCACCATTGCCCCGATCAATCACCTCGAAGCAACAGCGCCCGGCCATCTCACAAAAAATGGACGCAACTACCCGAACATGTCATTCCGGGTAGATCAAGCACCCTCGGTGCGGCTCGCAAACCGGTTCGAAGGTGCCCGCATGTATCTTTCGCTCGGCTCGCCGCTCTACATTCCGGTCTCTGCCGACGATAAGGGTTGGGGCGGTCCGAACGTGAACGACCCCGGAGACCCAAACACCGACATCTACTTCGACTGGTACGAGTTCACCTACCGCGATGGCGTCTATGCCTTCGGCGGTAACACCACACAGGTCGACCAGTTCGGATTCCCGATGACTGCTCGAATTGAGCAGACCTCAACCGGCTACGACCAGACCGTAGGCACCACTGCCACCCGTGCAGAGGTCTACGCAAAGTACGCAGCCACGGTGGACCCTGCCTTCGCCAGCCTTGCCAGCACCTACCGCATTCTTGCTCCGCGAACCTCACCCGCATTTCACTCCGGTGGAGCTCAGGCCAACTACTTGCAATCAACCATCGATCAGACCTGGGCGTACTACACGACCCATGCATTTAGTCTGACCCGCCTCGGCCAAACCTTCACTGGCAAAGTTGTTGGCACCCAGTTGCAGTTCACAAAGGACGGCACAGGTCCCTACGTGCTCAACAAGCCCAGCAGCGCTGACGTGTTCGAATGCTCAGGAGCACTCGCCAGCGGAGGCATGAAACCAGTGGAGCTAGAAATGGGCGCCGAGTTCTGTGCAGCATTCAATCGCGGCGTCGCCATGAACACCGCTGACTGGTATCGGCCCACCGCCTACTACCCGGCCGGTCCAAAGAACGACTTCTCTGCGGTATTCCACACCCTCGGAATCGGTGGCCGGGCCTACGGCTTTGCCTATGACGACGTAGCTGACCAGAGCTCAGTCAAGATCCTGCCGAACGCAAAATCCCCCACCCGAGTGACTATCGGAATCGGCTGGTAGGAGAGACCTTGGCTTGAATGGTTCCTGCGCCGTCTGACTGTGGTATCTAGTTCTGTCATATGGAACTCCTGACTGCAGCTGAATCAGAGGTTCAGCAACGCGCAGTGGCTGGCGCGCTGCTTCAACGAGGACTGAAGGCTGGAGATCGTGTTGCGATGTCCACCTCGGGAACAGCCGCCATGCTCTCGGCAGTGCTTGGCTCGCTGCGAGTCGGGATTATTCCCGTGGTACTCAACTCGGCGCTCTTGGAGCATGAGCGTGCAGAGCTGCTGCTCAACGCCGATCCGGCTTTCACTATCGATGACTCCGTCCTGACCCAACTCCTTGATGGCCCACCTGCGGAACTTGCAGCGGTGCCACTTGCTCGCCCTATGCACTACACCTCGGGAACCTCGGGCACACCCAAGGGTGTGTGGTCCGGGGTGCTCAGTGAGGATCAAGCCCAGCGACTGTTCGATGATGAGGCAGACCTCTGGGGGTTCAACTCTGCGGACCTACACCTGACGTGTTCGCCTCTGCACCACTCTGCACCGATCCGCTTCGGCGGAGGCACGTTGCTGCGTGGCGGCAGTGTTGTAGTCCCCGGCAAATTCGATGCACATCAGATTGCTGAAGTGATTCAAACCCACCGCCCAACCTCTTCGTTTATGGTGCCCTCTCATCTGCAACGACTGCGAGTCATCGGGGCCCTGAGCACAACAGACGGTGTTGACTGCTCCTCATTTCGACTCCTCGCGCATGCTGGCGAGCCCTGCCCGCCTCCGCTCAAGACGGCCGCGATTCAGGCTTTTCCAAAGGGCTCAGTCTGGGAGTTCTACGGATCTACTGAAGGGCAATTCACAGCCTGCGCCTCGGCCGACTGGGAAGAGCGACCCGGCACAGTCGGCCAAGCTCGCGCCGGCCGATCGCTCAGCGTTGACCCTGACGGCACCATCTGGTGCGCGGCGCCGGAGTACGCAGAGTTCTCGTACTGGCGCGATGCCGAGCGCACCGAGTCAGCCTGGCGACGCGACCCGTTTTCTCGCGGCGAACAGGTCGAACCGAAGAGGAACTCTTTTACGGTTGGCGATCTTGGCCGCTTGGATGAGGACGGGTTTCTTTGGCTTGACGGAAGGCGAGATGACCTGATCATTAGCGGCGGAGTCAACGTCTACCCGGCAGAGGTCGAGAGCGTGCTCGCTCATGCTGCCGGAGTACAAGAGGTTGCTGTGTTCGGACTCGCGGATGATCAGTGGGGGCAAAAAGTCTGCGCGGCGGTTACGGGCTCGACCACCGAAGCGGCCGTCATTGATTTTGCGAAATCTCAGATGGCTGCCTACAAGTGCCCCAAGGCCATCTACATCGTCGACGAGTTACCACGAACCTCTACTGGCAAGATCCAGCGACGCGAACTCGCAGCTCAGCTCGGTTTTGAATAGCACTCGGTAGTCTTAGTCTCTGAGTAGGTGCTTCGAGGAGTACGGTGACCGACCGCAGTGAGTCCAAAATCGTCCTGACTGACCAGGAGTTTCTGCAGAACCCACCTCGACGCCATTCGGTGGACTGGCGGTGGCTTGCCAGTGCTGTGGTTGCGTTTGTCCTGATTTGGACTTGGGTTTCGGCCTGGCGCGCCGGTTACCGACTTATTGGCGATACCGCGGTGGTCTCGCTTCGCGCTCAGGATGTCTTCGGCCCGGGCAGCCCCGTTCTTGGGATGCCCTCTGCATTTAGTTCTTGGTCAACTCTTGCCGACCCGGCTCATCCCGGCCCGTTGGTGTTCTGGGTTTTAGCGCCCACAGCAAGGTTCTTGAGTGCTGCCGACGGGGCTCTCCTCGGTACGTTCCTGCTAGCAATCCTGTCCGCAATCTGGATAATCCGAATCTCGAACCGGCGACTTGGTCGGTTAGGTGCTCCCGCTGCTGCAATTGCTGTCCTAGCCGCAACGCGCCTTGGGTCCTTCACAATCTGGGAGCCGATCAATCCGACGATGGCAGTGCTACCTGCGCTCGCCCTGTGCTTTGCCACTTGGTCAGTCCTTGACGGGGAGGACTGGGCTTGGCCTTGGCTGCTCGCTGCGGCCTCGTTCACGATTCAGGCCGACCTCTCGTACCTTCCGAGCTCGCTCTGCCTAATCCTCTTAGCCGCCGCTGGCACCGGAGTCCGCTGGAAGAAAGCTTGGAGCACCACACCTGAAGCGCGGCACAAGATTCGGTCCGTCATCTACTGGAGCCTTGGGGTAGTCGTTGTTCTCTGGGCGCTGCCTCTGGGCGAAGCAGTTGCCAACAACGGAGGCAACCTGCTCGAGGGTTGGAGGGCTACTCGAGCCACAGTAGAGGTCCGCGGGGCAAGCGCAGCAGGACGAACCCTCATGCTGATGCTCGCGCCCGCTGTCTTGTTGTCTCCGCTCCTGGTGATCTCTTGGAAACGCAACCTTCCCTCTCGGCGAGCACTAGCAAGCACTGCGCTAGTGGTTGCAGTAGGTGCAGCAATCGGGCAAGCCATGGTCCCTGTTGGCAACCCTGCCTCCTTAGTCTGGGTCCCGATGGCGGTAGCTGCTGTCTTCGTTTTCTTTGCCACCGGCGTTCTGGCGGCTGATATTGCCGCTGGCACTGGTCCCCGTCGTGCATTCCGGCTGAGCTTTGCAGTGTGGACCATGCTCCTAGCCCTGGCGTTCAGCACGGTTCACTATTTACCGCACCAAAAC
>CANJEC010000085.1 GCA_947473395.1 Actinomycetota bacterium
GAAGGTTGGCGCTGTGATCGGGTAATCCTTGGCACCAGAACCATTGAGCGGGTTGTAGGTCAGGTTTGCCTCGATGGTTGCGTCCTCGAGTGCAGCCTGCACGCCCTCAACAGAAGGAGCAATGTAGTTACCCGAGGAGTTCTGAATGCTGGCCAGACTCAGACCGGCTTTACCAGCATCTGCAAGGTCAACATAGCCAATGGCTCCAGAGGTCTGCTTGATCAATTCTGCGACTCCTGAGTTCTTCTCTGCTCCCTGAGTAGATGCTGGCCAGTTGACCTCATCACCACTTCCCAGAGTCCAGACGGTGGGCGATGCCGCTGTGAGGTACTTGGTGAAGTTGTTGGTGGTTCCAGAACCATCCGAGCGATGCACCACAGTGATAGCCGTATCTGGCAAGGTTGCATCTGGGTTGTCTGCAGCAATCTTGGCGTCATCCCACGTGGTGATCTCTGCCTGGAAGATTCCGGCAATCACATCGGGGCTGAGTTGCAGTTCGGTCACGCCGTCCAGATTGAACGAGACCGTGATTGGTGCTGCAACGGTTGGGAAGAACAAGACAGTGCTTGGAAAGACTTCGCCATCCTTGGGAAGCGAATCGCTTCCGGCGAAGTCAACGGTTCCAGCAGCGAGCTGCGAGCGGCCATCTGAGGAGCCGCTCTTGGCGTAGGTCACGCGCTCGGTGCCCGCAACGCCATTGAAGTCTGTGTTGACTGCCTGGTAGAAGGAATCGGGGAAGCTCGCTCCACCACCAGATACGGATGCAGTGAGCGCCTTGATGGATGCATCAGTTGGGGCTTCGCCCGCAGTCGCTACCGCGGTTGTTGAGCTGTCAGAAGTCGATTCGGTTGAGTCGCTGCTGCAAGCGACGGCAAAAATTGCCATAACAGCAATCAGTGCGATGCTCGCACCGATTTGAGTACTCAGGGATTTTCCACGCTTGACGTTCATTCTCTATCTCCTAGGGGTGGAGTGGCGGGAACTCTATTCTTGTAGGCCATATGGACCAACGCTTCCCAAAGCTAGGAAGGTGTCCTGTACAGCGGTAGTGATTTACATGAACAAAAGATGAACCCCTACCGAACTTATAAAATCTCAAGTTTGAAATGTACTGAAACAATATAAGAACTTCTAAATTTCTCGTTCATATATAGACAGCGAGTGAACAACTTCAAGGTCTGACGAAAACGCACAGATCTTCGACAACTCCTCAAAGACCACCCAAGAGATTTGATCAACCTCTTGGTTTGGTTCGAATCCGTGGTCCCTCAGTACGGTCATCGCCCACCAGCGAACAGTCTTTTCCTCACCCTTTGGTGTGAGGTACTGCACAGTGCGGAGTTCCTCTCCGAGTTCGCACTCCAGCCCCGTTTCTTCTCGCACCTCACGCAGGGCGGCCTGTTGGCTCGACTCGCGTTTCTTCGCCTTGCCTTTCGGCAGGCTCCAATCCTGATACCGAGGCCGATGAACGAGTGCGAACTCCATATCGGCCAAGCTGCTCGGTGGGCCAAGCTCACCCGGTGACTGCTTCGCAGACCGCAGCCTCCAGACCACACCTCCTGCGGCTCGGATCTTTCGGGGCTTCGAATCAGCCACTCAGTTCCACCATGGCCACCTCAGCGAATCCCGATTGAGGCGCGCTGCATGGCAAGTCGCTGCAGTTCAAGATGTGTCTCTAGGGTTCGCTGACCATGGACCGGAGCCCAGTCGTGGTTCGTCAACTCCCAGGCCAAGGTGTCATCCATCAAGCTCACCTGCAGGACATCGTCGATTCGCTTGGCCAGTCCTGGATCCTCAATAGGAACCATCGCTTCTACTCGTCGATCCAAATTTCTCGGCATCAAGTCGGCCGAGCCAATGAAGTGAAGCGGCGTGTCAGGTCCACCCCCGTGAGCAAAACGATAGATTCGCGAATGCTCCAAATAGCGCCCAACGATGCTGCGAACCGTGATGTTTTCGGACAGCCCAGGAACCTTCGGACGCAGGCAGCAGATGCCCCGAACAATGAGCTCAATGCGAACTCCATCTGCCGAGGCGGCATACAGTTCCTCAATGAGTTCGGGGTCAGCCAGACTGTTCATCTTCATCACGATGTGACCCGAACCCGCAGCTGCAGTTCGCTCATTGCGGATGAGTTCTACTAGCCCCGAGCGAAGCGAATGGGGAGCTACGAGCAGACGCTGATACTCCACATTGCGGGCATAGCCAGTGAGATAGTTGAACAGTTGGCTCAGGTCTGCTCCAGTTTGCTCGTCAGCAGTTAACAGCCCGATGTCCTCGTAAGTACGAGCAGTCTTTGAGTTGTAGTTGCCCGTTCCGATGTGGCAGTAGCGCCTCACGCCCTCACCCTCTTGGCGAACCACCAAGCAAGTTTTGGTATGCGTCTTGAGCCCAACCAGCCCGTAGACAACGTGCACGCCTGCCTGCTCAAGGCGCCGAGCCCACTCGATGTTGCGCTCCTCGTCAAACCTGGCCTTGAGTTCAACTAAAGCAGCAACCTGCTTGCCCTGTTCAGCAGCACGAATCAGCGAGGCCAGAATCGGACTGTCTCCCGAGGTGCGGTAGAGGGTGAGCTTGATGGTCAGCACCTTGGGGTCAATCGAGGCCTGATGAATGAACTCCTCGACCGAAGAAACAAAACTGTCATAGGGATGATGCAGCAGCACGTCACCCTCGGCAATCACCCCAAAAATATCGGGCGCTTCATCTTCGATCTCCGAGCTCAAGCGGGCCTGCGTCAGCGGGGCAAAATCCTCATATTTCAGATCATCGCGTTCAAGGTTGCAGACCGTGAACAAGCCACCCAGGTCAATAGGCGCCGCATGCGCAAAAACGTCATCGTCATCGAGTTCGAGTTCTTGGCGGATCAATTCAAGTGACTCAGACGAGATGTCCTCTTCCACTTCGAGTCGCACTGCCTTACCGAACCTTCGGCGCCGCAGTTCCATCTCGATAGCCGCAAGCAAGTCGTCGGCCTCTTCGTCTTCTACGGTCAGGTCGGCATTGCGAGTCACACGAAACGTCACGCAATCCTCGACATCCATCCCCGGGAACAGGTCCTCCATATGAGCAGCGATGACCTGCTCGAGAGCGACGAACCGCTGCCCATCGGGAAGCACCATGAATCTTGGCAACAACGGCGGCACCTTGACCCGAGCAAAGCGGCGCTCGCCGCGTTCTGGGTCTCGCACAATGACACCCAAGTTGAGCGAGAGGGTGGAGATATACGGGAACGGGTGTCCGGGATCAACTGCAAGAGGAGTCAGTACAGGGAAGATTCTCCGGTGGAACTCCTCGGTCAGCCATTTCCGATCAGCCTGAGCAAGCTGCGACCAAGTCGAAAATGTGATTCCCTCGTCGGCTAAGCCCTTGCTGACTGGCCCAAGAAAAGCCTCATCGGCGCGCACCGTGAGTTCCCTGGCCATCTGCAGGATGAGCTCAAGCTGTTGGCTAGCAGTGCGGCCGTCAATGCTTCGCTTACGGACTCCCGCTGCAATTCGGTCTTTCAGGCCAGCGACTCTGACCTGGAAAAACTCGTCCAAGTTGCGACTGAAAATGGCCAGAAACTTGGCCCGCTCCAGCAACGGAGTTGCAGAGTTTTCTGCTAATGCCAGAACACGTGCGTTGAAGTCCAGCCAGGACAACTCACGGTTCAGGTAATGATCTTCGGGTAATTCAGCGGTTGGCGTACTCATCGTCACCAAGGTCCCATTCCAAAGCGATGAGCTCTCGCTCGGCATCGCGGTTCACCCGTTCTTTGTTTCGGCGGAACTGCGGGTCATGGGGCGGAAGCAGCATCAATCGAGCATTCACCCGGGTGCGAAAGCCGCTGACGAGTTGCTGATCGCCCGAGTCAGAACGGATATCCCAATGTGGAGCTACAGCTCCAAGGTACACAATGGTGACATGTGCCTTTGGGGGTTCTACTGGGGCATCAGGATCAATCTCTGGCTGGTTATACATAGATATGGATCCTACTTGCTGTGCCTCGACAAGCAGGATTCGGTGCACCCGCGACACGGGTGCACCGAAGGATTACTTCGATCCGAGGGTGGCGGTGACATCGAGCTTCTCGCCGGAGCGCTCAATTGTCACCTTGATCTGGTCACCTGAGTTCTTGGTCTTGACGGCCTGACCGACATCTGAGGCCGTGCGAATTCGACGACCATCCACTGCAACAATCACGTCTCCAGCCTGCATGCCAGCTTCATCTGCGCCGCTACCTGGAGAGACCTTCTGCACGAAGGCACCCGAGGTTGCACTAATGGAGAACCGGTCAACCACAGCAGTATCTACTCCGGCCACGTCTAGGGTCTCTACTCCGAGCACAGGGCGATTGCTCTCAACCTCTCGGCCAGAACTGACATCGTCAATGATGCTCTTGATCGAATCGATCGACAACGAGAATCCAATGTTTTGCGCATCTGCAAGGATTGCAGTGTTGATCCCAACCACTTGGCCACGACTGTTGATAAGCGGTCCGCCGGAGTTTCCGGGGTTGATCGCAGCATCAGTCTGAATCAGGTCGGTCAACGTCTCGCCAGAGGGTGAGTCCAGCGAACGGCCGAGCGCAGACACAATTCCTGTGGTCACGCTTGGCTCCTCACCCAGGTTGAGGGCATTACCAATCGCTACAACGTCATCACCCACTTGAAGGTCGCTTGAATTGCCAAGGTCGGCTGGCGTCACCGGATCTCCAAGGCCCTCTGCTTTGATCAGCGCAACGTCGTTTTCTGGCACAGCCCCAATCAGGCGAGCTTCCACCGTGCGGCCGTCAGAGAAGTCAATCTCGATAGAGGTTGCCCCCTCCACAACATGGGCATTCGTCAGGACCAATCCGTCCTCACTGATTACAACGCCAGAACCCGCTGCCTCACCTTGTCGAGTGCCCGTGTGAATGGCAACCACAGAAGGGCTCACCTTGGTCAAGAGCGACCGGACATCCAAGCTGCCGCCTGGCATGGTTGCAGATGGCCGAGCATTCTCGGAGGTTGCCACCGGAGTTGCCGCGTTGCTGTTTGAGCCGCCGTTATTCCAAAGGGCAGCCCCAACCACGCCGCCGGCCACGATTGCTCCGACTAACCCGCCAACAAGTGCAGCGCGCACCCCACTGGGCTGGCGAGCACCCGAAGAAGCTTTTCGCTTGACCGAGGGTGCTGGCTGCGGTGCCGAAGGTGCAGTACCGCCAAGTCCGGTAGATGCTGCCCCCTGTGCTGATTGCGCAGCAGGAGCTGACCACCCGGTATATGCCGGTGGCAGAGGAGCAACCGGAGCAGCCGGCCCTTGGGGGGCAGCCGTTGGTGGGCCAGCCACGGGGCCTGCGAGTGGCGGCGCACTAGGCGGGCCAGCCTGCGGTGGCCGGCTCGAGGCACCTGGCGCCGAGGGGGGAGTCCAAGCAGGATTGATATTTGAATTATTGGGAGTGTTCGCCTGATCCATGACTGCGAGTATGCGTCATCCCAAGCGAAATGCCGAGCGCGAGGTGCTCAGATCAAAGAGAGTTCTCAGAGGCCCATGAGCATGGTCTCAGCGAGAGCCTCTGTATTCACCCTGCCCACGCCGAGTTGAGGTAACCGCGAAGAGGACCAGATGAGCGCTGCGATGAGGGCTGCTCTGAGGGCTGCTCTGTGGGCTGCTCTGTGGTCCCTCTCAGTACTTCGAAATATTCGGGAACACTTTTGCTGCGAACAGGGTCAGAATCAATATATGAAGGCATCACCGCTAGATACCCAATGGATGGCATCGGGCAATTGTGCCGAACAGCCCCCCAGCCAGTTCTTTCCCTCCGACGGAGTTGGCGTGGATGCTGCTCGACGCATCTGCGTGGACTGCCCCGTCAAGTCTGAGTGCCTTGAGTATGCACTCGACCATCGGATTGATCACGGCGTTTGGGGAGGCACCTCAGAGCGCGAACGTCGTCGCATCCACAAAGCCCGGTCAGGTAGAAGGATCATCCCCGTTAGCGCAGGCTAACAACCGACCGTTTCTGGAACCTGTTACAAGAACTCCCCTGCTGGACTATTTGTCTGAGGGAGTTTCTGAAGCAGCAGGGGTTCCCGAGGATGTCGGCGGCGTGTTCGAAGAAGACGGAGTCTCTTCATCCTCTTTGCCCTCAGCTAGGCCCTTCTTAAATTCCTTCTGAGCCGAACCAAGATTCTTGGCAAGCTTCGGAAGCTGCGATCCTCCGAAGAGCACCAAAGCGACTATTGCGACGATGAGCCATTCGTTTCCACCAAACATCCTCCTAGGGTACCCCTTTGGCAACAAAATGGGGCATCACAACAAGAAGCGGCCAATCCCGGCATCATCTTGGATGTGAGTGACGAGTCAGAAACCAGAACAGAGCTTCGCGAAAGGCTGCGAGAGCTACGCCGGCAGCTGCCTGCAGAGCAGCGAAGCGTTGCCGAACATGCCGCTGCGCGGCGCCTAGAGCAGTTCCTCGGGTCTCAGCCTCCGGGCTTGCTCGGCACATATATGCCAACCGACGGGGAACTCGACATCAACCACGCTGCAGACAACCTTCGGGACATGGGCTGGCGCGTTTTCTTGCCTGTGCTGCAGGCCGATCTGCACATGGAGTTTGCCGAATGGGTGGCCGCGGAGCCCCTTCTACCAAACAGATTCGGGATCTTGGAACCAGCCGCACCCAATGAGTTGTTGTCGGCTAGCAGCCTGAATGTTGTGGTGGTCCCCTGCGTTGCTCTCGACGAATCAGGAAATCGATTGGGATTCGGCGCCGGCTACTACGACCGGGCCTTCTCTGGGCAAGTTGCTGGCACCGGACGAGGTCCCAGGCTTGTCGGTTGCGCCTTTGATCTGCAGTTCGTGCAAGGACTCGTAGCAGAGCCGTGGGATGTGCCCATGCAGTACCTACTCACCGAGTCAAAGCTCAGCCTTGTGACTCCCCAGCGCCCGATTTAAGCGGTGCCTGGTTCAAGCAGTGCCCGAGTTAAGCGGTGCCTGATTTACGCGGTGCCTGATTTACGCGGTGCCTGATTTAAGCGGTGCGGGGCTGCTGTTGTTGTGTTGCTCGAGCTAGCGCACGCTGCCTTCGGATGCGCCGACGCTCGCGCTCGCTCAGACCGCCCCAAATGCCAAACTTTTCACCGTTAGCCAAGGCGTATTCCAAGCAGTCCTCACGAACCACGCAACCCTGACACACACCCTTTGCCTCTTTGGTAGAGGCTCCACGTTCCGGAAAGAACAAATCGGGGTCGACTCCGAGACAGTTCGAGAACATTTGCCAACTTTCGGCGCCTGTTGCCTCTTCTGGAAATGCCATTTCATCCTCCAAACCGATCCTCATATGACGATTCCCCAGATCTCTTGGAGGGCTGACCCATCGCCCAACAAGATGTCATACGTCTCACGGCAGTGTAATTACGTCGATGTAAGTAGGTATTCTTACCTGCTCCCCTCTAAAACGCAAGGAATTTTTCTGCCCCGACCGGCGCGCAAGACTCAGCGGCAGTGGCCTTCCGGCAGAACTCGGTCAGCGTCGAGCGCTGAGCAATTTGCGGCGGTGTTCCAAAAAGTCCACCAACACATAATCCCCAAGGGTCTGTGGTGTCGTAAAAAAGGCACGACCTCCGTTGAGCTTGGTCATCTGTTCAATGAAATGCTGCAAGCTGCGGTCTGGGTCAAGCATGAAGGTATTAATCAGAATCCGGTCCTTGGTGCACCGAGCAACCTCGAGCAGCGTGGCGTCAACGGTGGCTTTAACCGGCGGATAATGGAACTCTGGTTCGCCGTAGGAGTTGATATGTGCAGTGGGCTCGCCATCGGTGATCATGATGATCTGTTTGGTTCCGCTCTGGCGCGACAGCAACTGCCGGGCCAACTGAAACCCGTGTTGCATGTTTGTTCCATAGACAAAGTCCCAAGAAACCTCGGGGAGTTGCTCAGCTTTCAGCACTCGTCCAACCTCTGAGAAGCCGACGATTCCTAGATAATCACGCGGGTACTGCATGGTGATGAGCGCATGAAGAGCCATCGCCACTTTTTTTGCTGGCAAAAAGTTCTCTCTCATGGGCATCGAGAGTGACAGGTCGAGCATCAACACTGTGGAGGAACGAACGCTCTGCTCGGTCTCTTCGACCTCAAAATCCTCGGGGCTCAGATGAACCGGCACGCCCTC
>CANJEC010000086.1 GCA_947473395.1 Actinomycetota bacterium
GCATGTCTGGGGTGAAGACTTTGAGGGTGACCCCAATGTTGTCGAGGTCTATGTGGGCTATCTGCGACGCAAAATAGATCGCCCGTTTGACCGCCAAGACATCGAAACCGTTCGTGGAATCGGTTACCGGATCGGTGAAGGGGCCAGTGTCTGAAAGCCTGGGGCCTCAGATTGCCTCTGAGCAAGTAACTGAGCCAAGAACAGAGCCAGCCCCGGCCTACTCCCGACCGAGAAAGCGTGAGTTAGTTCGTCTGCGGCTTACTGGCATCGTGGTGATCACGGTTGGTATCACGCTGATCTTTGGCGCTGTGATGCTTCGTAGTTGGGTCCAAGCAACGCTCACCAACGACCTACGTTCTCGCAATGAACGAATCGTAAGTTTCATGGCCGATTCGCTCAGCAAGGGGCGTGTCCCCGCAGAACTCTTTGCCTCGGTCAATACCCTCGAAGGTCAGTTAGATCAGCAGACCTCGGCCGATCTCTTTGGTCGCGCCGCAAACGTTGAGCAGGTGTTGTCGACCACCTACTTCTATCTTGACGGCCAAGGCCTGTCGGAATTGAACTTTAAAGTCGATGATCAGGGCCGCCTCGTACTGTTCGGCCGTCAAGGACCCCCACGGCCCACCGCCGCAAATGCCATCGAGGTCACTCAGGATCTACCCACTCAATATGGCACCCTTCGTCTTCATGCAGTATCACCCGTAGACGAGATCAACCGATCCGTATCTGCGCTCTCGCTTGGGCTACTCACGAGCCTTCCGCTGCTCATTGCCGGAGCCGGTTTGATGACCTGGATCATTACAGGTCGGGCGCTTGCCCCAGTGGCGCTCATGACGAGTCGAGTCCAAGAACTGACAGCGAACAATCTTGATGCACGTGTGCCGGTTCCGAACACCAATGACGAGATTGCCCAGCTAGGCCACATGCTGAACGAGATGTTGGGTCGTCTGCAGAAATCCTCGATCACACAGCGTCAGTTCATTTCTGATGCCAGCCATGAACTGCGTTCCCCAGTTGCATCAATTCGTGCTCAGCTCGAGACGGCGCTGCAATACCCCCAAGACGTGGATTGGCCAGCCGTCGCTCGCATCGTCCTTGCAGAGGATGACCGACTAGAACACCTCGTTGACAACCTCTTGGCTATGGCTCGCCTAGAAGAGGGTCGACTGGGCCGCCGCAGCGAAGTCGACTTGGACGATCTTGTTATGGAACAAACCCACCGAATGACTTCGGTGCGAATGGATGTCTCTGCTGTTTCGGCTGGCCGCGTCTGGGGTAACCCAGATGAGCTCACCAGTGTGATCCGCAACTTGTTAGACAATGCAGCTCGCTATGCAGCCTCAACCATCAAGGTGAGCGTTGCCGAACAGGGTCCCTGGGTGGTGATGTCGGTGGCCGATGATGGACCCGGAGTACCTGAAGAAGAACGGAATCAAGTATTTGAGCGGTTTGCTCGCCTGCAAGAGAGTCGAGAGCGAGACAAGGGCGGCACAGGACTGGGTCTGTCACTCACCAAGCGAATCGTCGAGAGCCACGGGGGCACGATCCACGTCGAATCTGCAGCTTCAGGCGGAGCACTGTTTGTTGTTTCCCTGCCAGCTACTGGACTAGCTGACTTGCCAATGGAGATGCAGTCCTAGAGGGCCGAGCGGGTCGAGGTTGCAGAAGCAGCCACGGGTTTATGACTCTGCATGAATTTCTCGAAAGCCAAACGCGGGAGCGGGGGAGCATAGAAGAACCCTTGCACTGAATCGCAGCCGCCGTCGATGAGGAACCGGCGTTGCTCTTCGGTTTCGACACCTTCCCCAACCGTGTGAATTCCAAGTCCTTGGGCCAGATTTAAAATGGCGCGAGTGATGGTTTCTGATCTGCCATCACCAAGCTCACTGACGAAGCAGCGATCAACCTTCAAGGTATGAAGTGGCAACATGTGCAGGTGAGACAGCGATGAATAGCCAGTGCCAAAGTCATCGAGTGAGACCAAGAAACCCAGTTCGTGCAGGTCGCTCAGGCGCTGCGCTGTCACTTCGACATCGCGCATGAGCAACGTCTCGGTGATCTCGAGTTCAAGCTGGGATGGGAGCACACCAACGTTGTCAAGCGTGGCAGCGAGACGTTGTACAAATCCCCGCTGCTCAAATTCGGTAGCTGAAATGTTGATCGCAATACGTGAGCCAGCATTGAGCAGGTTCTGCTCGTTCCACCGTGCAAGATCTTCCGCAACGGTGGTGACAACCATGTCGCTAATGGCAGAGATAGCTCCAGTGGCTTCGGCATCTGGGATGAAGATAGAGGGTGGGATCGGGCCGTGTTCGGGGTGGTTCCAGCGCACGAGCGCTTCGGCCCCAGAGACGGCTCCCGATTGCAGGTCAATGATGGGCTGGTAGTACACCTGCAAGTTGCGCTGCGCAGCAGCAAGGCGCAGGTCTCGGTCCAATGCAAGACCCGTTCGGCCCCGCTTATCAAGGGAACTCTCAAAGAAGCGAACCTGATGGCGACCTTCTCTGCGGCTCGCTGCAAGCGCAGTATCTGCTGCCCGGACAAGAGTCGCTCCATCGCGTGCATTGGCAGGGTAGCGAGAGATTCCGACCGAGGCAGTCAGGCGAAGCTCAAGACCTTCAACCACTAGAGGCTGTTCAATTCTTCGCTGCAATTCTTCGGCTAGTCGGCGAAGGCGAGTATCGAAAGAAAGGCTTGCATCGTTGCCGGTGATGACGACGAGGAACTCATCGACTCCAACTCGACCGATTTCAATGTGACGTTCTGTGAGGTCTCGAATTCGATCAGCGACAGCTATGAGTACTTCGTCGCCGAAGGCCGTGCCGAACGTGTCGTTGACGCTACGAAAGTCATCTAGGTCAACATGGAGTACACCCACGCGTGAATCGTCGGAGCTGGTCGAATTTCGTTCTGCTGCTCGAACTGCTGCATCTACCTGAGCGGTGATGTGGTGTCGGCTGCGAAGCGAGGTGAGTTGGTCGGTTGCCTCGATCTGTTCGCGACGTCCGACTGACTGCAGCAGCGCAGTGAGATCACTGAGAACAAGCACGGCACCGCGAAGCGATTGATCAGCCCCAAGGAGCGGTTCGCAGCTGACCTCGACCGAGATGAGCTCACCCAGGACGCGGTTCAGGCCGTTGCCCCTGAGCTGTACATGATCAAGGCGCTGCGGTTCGCCAGTTCGAAGGGCCATGACGGGGGGAGTGCCTTCGATCTCTAGGAAATCCCCTTGCAGCGATTGCCAGATCCAAGGAGGGTCGAACACGCTGTGATCAAGCACCAGACTCTGCTGCAAATCTACGAGTTCCAAGAAAGCAGTGTTTGCCCGTTCAACCCGGCCGAGATGATCCAAAATTGCCACGCCCTCTGCAAGGGCCTCAAGGGTGGCATCAAGCAGGGTTTCTACTTGTGGAGCTTGAGCGGAGGGCAGCGTCGCGAGCGGTTGAGATCTGGTGATTGCCAGCACTCGAGCTTGTACAGGCTCGCAGGCGTAATCGCGAGTGAGCGTCAGGTCAACGAGTTGCACGAATCCAATCTCTGACCGTAGACCCACAGAAACGGTGTGACTACCAGTAGCGGGAATCTGTGACAGCAGTAGTTGCCAAGCCTCGGATGAGATTTCGGGCTCAATCAGACTGCAGAAGTTGGTCCCCAAGAGCGTTCCCGGATGAGAACCCGCTTGCAGCGCACCTGATTGGCTGACTTCAATGATGGAAGCATCACTGGCATCGAGCAACCAGACACCATCTTGAAGGTGATCTACGAGCAGCGCCAGCAGTTCTTCGGCCTCAGACATGATTACCTCCTAATGCAGCCTGGAAGCGAAAGCAGAGAGCGGCCAGACTCACTTCAGACGCGGAACCCAAGAACAGGAATTAAGTAGATCAGACTTGGCCGAGACACAGTTTTACTTTCGCGCGGAGCGTGGTCGGTGGATGCCTGCCGAATACTTGGCGCAGTTCAGCGCGATTCAGATTCGCCCAGCTTCTCGGGCTGCCTCTGTGGCTGCGTCGAGTTGCGCTTCGACGATGTTGAGCCCGGCATCCCAAAAACCTGGATCTTCAAGGTCGCAATCAACGATCCGGCCGAGTTCTCCTGGGGTTTTGGAGCCCCCTGAGCTGAGCAGTTCGAGATAGGCCGGCACGAAGGAGTCACCTCGCTCGGAGTAACGGGCGTAGACGGAGAGGGCCAAGAGCTGCCCGTAGGCGTATGCGTAGACGTAGCCAGGTGTCCCGATGAAGTGAGGGATGTAACTCCACCAGGTGGAGTAGCCCGGCGTCAGTTCCACTGAGTCCCCAACCATGGCCGTCTGAGAGTCGATCCAGAGTTCGCCGAAACGGTCCACGGAGAGTTCGCCTTCTTCACGTCGAGCTGTATGCACGGACTCCTCGAAGCGATTCATGGCGACCTGTCGAAACACCGTGGCAATTGAATCCTCGAGCGTGGATGCCAGCAACGCAAAGCGGGCATGTGGGTCTTCGAGTTTTCCGAGCAACGCGTTATTCGTCACGGTCTCGCCGAATACCGACGCAGTCTCGGCAAGGGTAAGTGGTGTGGACTGATGGAACACTCCCTGTTCGCGGGCCATGTAGGCATGAAGTCCGTGGCCAAGCTCATGGGCCAAGGTGGCTACATCTCGCGGCCGGCTAGTCCAGTTCAAGAACACGTACGGGTGATGCGACGGCACGGTATAGGCACAGAATGCGCCCGGTCGTTTGCCCTGCCGAGTGGGCGCATCAATCCAGTTCTCATCAAAGAACCTCTTGGCGATTCCTGCCAGCTCCGGAGAGAAACTGCCATACGCATCCAGAACGATTTCCTTGGCCTCAGTCCAGCCGATTGCAGTTTCATCCTCGGCTACCGAAGCCATGCGGTCGTAGTCGGCGAGCTGATCGATCCCAAGGACTTGGGCTTTGAGCGCGTACCAGCGCTGGGGAAGATCGTAACGCCCTACCACTGCTTCAATCAGGGCCTGCACTGAGTCATCGGTTGCCTCGTTCGACAAGTTTCTTTCAGAAATCCAACTGGGGTATCGGCGCAGCCTGTCATCTGTCGCTTTGTCAAGAAGTAGCGTGTTAAAGACGAATGCTCGAGTTCGCAACCCTGGCTCAAGGCCTTTGGTGACGGCTTCCGCGGCTTGACGGCGTACCTCTCGATCGGGGTGTTGAAGCCTGGACAGCCCCTGTTCGAGCCCAACTGTTTGTGTCGTAGCAGTCTCTTGAGTGGAGGGCGCTGACGCATTGGTTGGTTCGGAGGTTTCGCTGCTGGTCTCGTTCAACTCAATAGTGATTGCCGAGGTGAGTTCGTCAAACAGGCGCACCCAAGCAGAGCCGCCGCTGACTGATTTCTCGGTGAGAAGCTTCTCTTCGGGCTCGCTCAAAAGGTGGTCGCGGTAGCGACGAGCCGACCGCAAGTGATGGGCGCAAAAGTCCAAGCTCGCAGTGTCGAGCAATGCTTCTGCTGCGTCATCATCGAGCGCAGCCCATTCGAGTTCAAAGAACACGAGTCGGGTGGCAAGGGGAACGGAACGCTCCTGCACACGCATCATGAGTGCACCGCGCTCGGGGTCAGAGGTGTTCTCGGAGAATCGAAGCATGGCGTAGTACCCGGCCCGGCCCTGTACCTCTTGAAGGTCCGCCATCAGCCTCATCGCCGTGACGAGTTCCTCTTGGGTCATCGACGCAACCCGTCCCCGGTAGGTTTCGAGTTGATCAGCTATGTGGTCGGACTGCTCGAGCAGTGAGTCAAGATCAGTGCCTTCGATCAGTGAGTCAAGGTCCCAAGCCACATCTGCAGCAGCTAAGTCGGCAGCTTGTTGGTCTGCGAGCACGGATTCCGTGGGGGGAGTGGATTCGGGAGAATCTGAAGTGGTGGTAGTCACCATGTCAAGGTTAGAGCCTTGCTGTGCCGGATCCTCGCGGGCTACGGATCTGGAGTCGCCCCGATCTAAGAGCGCACTGCCGACAGCAATTTGGATGCCTGAGGTAATCTTTGAGGCGGTTCCGGTTGAAGCTGGCAGCGCAGCATCATGTCCAATTGGGGATGTCGTGAGTTACCTATTTGGACATGCCACACTGCTGTCCTTAAATCTTTTCAAGGAGGCCTTTCGTGAAAGGCGTTGTCTTCATTCTGGTTGAAGAATTTGTTACCGATCAGTTCGGCGCCGAGGCTTGGGATGGGCTGTTAGAGGCTGCTGGACTAGATGGGGTCTGGACCACACTCGGTAGCTATCCCGATGAGCAACTCACGATGCTCGTCGATGCCGCGGCCAAGCGATTTGAGTTGCCTCCGGAGCAAGTCCAGCGACTTGTTGGGCAGGGGACGTTCTCTGGGTTGGCGGCACAGCATCCAGAGCTACTTGAAGATCACAAGAGTTCCCGCAGCGTGCTCCTCGACCTCAACGGAATCATTCACCCCGAAGTTATGAAGTTGTACCCCGGCGCAGAAGTACCTTGGTTTGAAGTTACCGAGCAAGCGGACGGATTGCTGCACCTGCTCTATCGGTCGCGACGCGCCTTGGGGCCACTTGCAGAAGGACTTGTTGTGGGAGCCGGTGCCTACTTTGGCGAGTCGGTGGAACTCGTGTCAGTTGTTGATACTGGCGAGGAGTGTCAGATGGTGATCCGCATTGAACCGAGTTCGGGTGCGAGGGACTGATGCTCGATAAGACGGCGTCTCGGATTGCTCTCCTAGAGCGGCGTGCCGATCGAGAACGCGAGCGACGTCAAGCGGCCGAACGTGCAGCCGAGAGGGGACTGCGCCGCTTATACGAGGTGAATCAAGATCTAGACCAGCTTGTCGCTGAGCGAACTGCAGAGGCCTTGGCATCATTCCAGACTGCTGAGCAGGCACTCGCGTCACGGGTGGACATCCTTCGCATGATTGCACAAGAGATTCTGACGCCTCTGCAGCAGATTCAAGAAACACTAGAACTCGGTGGTAGTGCACCGCTTCAAGAGGTGGACCAACGCCGCTTTGCGGCTTCGGCAGTCACTGCGCAACGGTGCGTGCAACTGCTGAGCGACGTGGTTGACCTAGTGGCAATCGAGTCTGCTGATGTGAGCGATCTGGTCGAGCCGCGCCATCCGCTCGAACTTCTCGATGAGGTGATTTCTTTCTGGCGGAGTCGAGCCGCTCAACAAGGTTGCACCCTCCTGTTGGAGGTCGAGTCCGATCGCAATGTCGACGGTCTCGTAGATGGAGTCCGTGTTGCTCGAATACTTGATGAGCTTCTCGCAGGTGCACTACTCGTAGGAAGCACGCGAGTTCTAGTGAAGGCAAGTATCACCGTGTGTGAAGATGACGCAGTTGCTGAGCTGAGTAGCGAGATAGCCACCGAGGATTTCTCGGAGATGCAAGATGCGCTGCGCTTCTCTGAGCTGGTTGTTTCGGTGTCCCATGATGGCGAGTCGCAACCTGCAAGCAGGGTTGGAGCAGATGTCGGTCTGCTGTTAGCTACCCGACTAGCAGAAGCACTTGGAGGCACGCTCCTAGTTGCCGCGGCTGAGCCAGGCGGCTCAGCGAGAGTCCTGCGGTTGCCGATCAGGCAGGCCGGGGAGCCGATCAGGCAAGCCGGGAGCCGGTAGCCAGCAGAAATGGGCACTATCGAACATGTGTTCGCTACAATGTCTGGATGGTGGTTAAGAGCCTTTCACGATCTGCAGTTTCCTATGCAGAACTGCATTGCCATTCCACATTTAGTTTTCTTGATGGGGCGTCTTCTCCTGAGGCTCTAGCGCAAGAGGCAGAGCGTCTTGGCCTTGAGGCGCTCGCTATCACCGACCATGGTGGTTTTTATGGTGTCGTACGCTTCGCTGAAGCTGCTCGTGAAGTGGGATTGCCCACAGTGTTCGGTGCGGAACTCACCCTGAATGCCACGGAACAACGCACAGGTTCGACAGACCCTGACGGCCAACACCTGATCATTCTTGCCCGAGACCCAGTTGGGTATGCGTGTCTAGCAGCGCTGCTTTCGCAGGCGCAGATGGCAGGCGAGAAGGGCCGGCCAGAGATCTCATTTGCAGCAGTAGCTGAAGCAGCATCTCACCGTGCTCGAGGGCATTGGGCAGTGCTCACGGCTTGTCGTAAGGGCACGGTTCCGCTGGCGCTAGC
>CANJEC010000087.1 GCA_947473395.1 Actinomycetota bacterium
CGCGCGAGCGGAACACTTCGGACACTTGGTTGCGAACCTGCGCGGTCTGCCACATCCTCGCCGAAGCGAGAAGGCACCTTGGGTGTCCGTCCCAGGTTGCCGGACCCCGAGGGGCCACTCCTGATGATCAGTTCATTGTCTCACAATGCGTACCCTTTTGGTCAAGCGGAACACACAAAATCGGTGTAAGGGTTGCGTACTTCATGGCTTCGCTGCGCGCAGTGCGAGTTCCAACCACCATCCGAAGACTGCATCAGCGGAGTCAATCTCGTAGGCCGCACACATGACCTTGCCGAGCTCGGCAAGGTTCTTAGCCCGATCCGTTTGGTCGCAGCTAGCGAGCTTCTGAGCTAGAGCTGCCCCAGAAGCCCAGATTGTTTCATCGATGGGGAGTTCCACCTGTAGCACTGACCGCGCCGACCACCGCAACGCACCCGAGGACAGCCCAGCACCAAGATGCGTTGTAAGGGCACGGGCCGAAACTGGCGGGGACAACAGCGCTGCAGTTAGGTGCCACACGGACTCTTGAGCGTTATTGGTGTTTCGCGGTTCAACGCTGATGGTTGGCGTGACGGGGATCAATCTTCCCTCGGGGTCTGCAACCGCTTCCACTATTCGAGTCTGAGTAGCCACAAGTACCTTTGGCACCTGTCTGGCACGGGCCCACTCAGCAATACGAGGCTGCAGCTTCTCTAAAGCGGCCATATCTGCTGTCGGAGCGAGTTGCTTGCGACCACCAAACCGGCGCTCCTGCAGGCCCCAACTATGGCTGCCGGGGTCGATCATCCCAACGGTGATGAGCGGGGAAGCCTGCGCACTCGTCAGGAGTTGACGCCCAGACTGACCAAGGTCGACTGAGGAGGCGAGCAAGGCATAGAACTCATCACGAAACCCCGCTGTTGCAGTGGCAACCTCGCAGAGTCGCGGACCTGCAGTTGAATTCACCGATGGCAAGCCATGCGCACGCGCAAAGAGCGGACCCCAGGAGTCCCCCGGAAGAGGCTGTTGCTCCACAAAGTGCTCGGTGTTGCCAAGATCTTTGGGCTTGCCGCCCCACCAGACCTGAACCGACTGGGCTGACTGGGCGGACTGGGAGTCTCCGGCTCCTGAGCGTTGCAGCACAGGGGCACAGACCCGCACAGAAGCTGCAAAGAACTCAGCTTGGCTTGCCCAGATTCCGCGGAGTTTTGCTGTACCAAGCAAGGATGACCGCACCGCTGCAGTGTCGCGGGTTGCTAAGAAGGACTGTGGCTGCACCATGACCACCACTCCCCCCTCGCAGACCATGTCTAGAGCACCAAGCAAAAACAACGAGGCAGAATCTGCGTAGACCCCAATCTCGCCGAATCGCTGCTGCACGGCTTGTCGAACCGCGGAACTTCGAGAGGTCCGAGTTGCAAGTTGACTGAGAAATGGTGGATTCCCAATGACTAGGTCCCAGCCTGCGGGATTTCGACCCACCCAAGACTCTGGTGTTCGCAGCAACATGTCGCCAATAGCAATCTGCGGACGTAACCGAGACCCCGCCACGCGGCCAATACGCTGCTCTGCCCAAGCGCGAAGCGAGTCCTGGGCCAGCGCTCCGGCTTGCGGGTCGATCTCGCCACCGAACAGTCTCTGCTCAACAATCTCTTGGACAGCCACGCCCCGATCGGCAAGCGCATCTGCTGCAGCGAGCAGAAACGAACCAGCACCACAAGTGGGGTCACAGATCTGTTGTGGTACGTAACCGAGCGCCGAAATTGCCTGCTCAACCAAAAACTTTGCGAGCGCAGCGGGCGTGTAATGCACCCCATCGGCCTTGCGCTGCTCGGCAGGTACGGAACGTTCGTGGGCGTGAATGCGCGCCTGCACAGCAGTAGTCGAAGGGGCAGCACGCATCCCTCTAGTTTGTCGGCACGCGGGGATCTGGTGAGCGATGCTCTTGGGCGCCTAGGTTTCAGGTTGCAGTGAGCAGCGCTTAGAGGGTGGGGACAGCGATGGAGTGGACAGTTCATGGGCAGCGCGAGGTGTACGAGAGTCCGTGGATCACGCTCTCACTCGTAGATGTAGAGACGCCCGGTGGCCGGCGCTACGAGCATCACGCAATCTCTTCGCTCGACGCTGCAGGGGTGATCGTGAGCGACCCCGACCGAGGAGTCATGCTCATGTGGCGACACCGCTTCTTGAGCAATCAGTGGGGATTCGAAGTCCCGGGCGGCATGATCGAAGAAGGGGAAACCCCAGAGGAGGCCGCTCGCCGCGAATGCATTGAGGAGTCCGGATGGTCACCAGGACCTATGCGTCTGCTGCAGTACTTCAACCCGAATGCTGGGCAGTCAACGCAACGATTCTGGATTTTTGCAGCCGAGGGTGGCGAGCAAGTTGGGCCTGCGCACTCTGATGAGGCGGAACGTGTGGACTGGGTCACTCAATCGCGACTGCGCCACATTGTTGCGGAGAACCTTGTGGTTGATGGACTCAGCGCAATTGCAGTTCTTCATCACCTAGCAAGTCTGACCTAGCGCCGATCTGACTGAGGAACAGCGCTTCTGTCGCAGGAGTGCAGTGTTACGACTCCTGTGTCAGGAGGTTGCTGTTGGGTCCCATGCTGCAAGATTTTGTAGGCGGGGATCGTTCGAGAACATCTCGACAATGGGAATATCTAGGCCGAGGCGCTTTTGAATTCGCTTCACTTCGAGTTCTTGGTTCCAGAGAACTAGAGACACCACAAGGCCATCTTCACCCGCTCGTGCGGTACGGCCTGAGCGATGCAGATAGTTCTTGTGATCAGAAGGCGGGTCATAGTGAATGACCACGTCTACTTCATCTACGTGAATGCCTCGAGCGGCGACATCGGTAGCTACGAGCACCTGCAGTTTTCCGGCAGAGAAATTCGAGAGTGCTTTTTCACGCATGTTCTGACGAAGGTCGCCGTGAATTGCCTGAGCTGACACTCCAAGGTCATCAAGCTTGTCAGCTAGGCGATCTGCGCCATGCTTCGTATTAGAAAAGATCATCGTCCGGCCGCTAGCCACAGCAATGGTCGCTGCAACTTTGGCCTTGTCCATCTCATGAACGGTGATGAAGCGATGAGTCATCTGCTCAACAGTTGCGCCCTTGGACTCCACCTCGTGGCGTGCCGGCTCATGCTGATAGCGCCGCACCAGCGTATCCACCGCACCGTCGAGCGTTGCAGAGAAAAGCAGCGTCTGATGCCCAACCTCGACGTTGCGAAGAATCCACTCCACCTGAGGAAGGAATCCCATGTCGGCCATCCGGTCGGCCTCATCAATGATGACGTTCTTGACGTCTTCAACTGACAAATCCCCACGCTCAATCAGGTCAATTGCCCGACCGGGGGTGCAGACTGCTAAGTCCACCCCGGCTTTCAGCGCCTTAATCTGCTTCTCGATTGGGTCGCCGCCGTAAATGGCAGTAATCCGGATTCCTCGAGCATGCGCCAGAGGCAGTAGCTCGTCCCGAACCTGCGTTGCGAGCTCACGGGTCGGCACGAGCGCAATACCTGTGGGCCGGCCAGGTTTGGCCTTTGGCAGGATCTGCAGCATGGGCAGACCGAAGGCAAGAGTCTTACCCGATCCTGTTTTGGCTTTTCCACAGACGTCTCTACCGGCAAGGATGTCTGGAATGGACATCTCTTGGATAGGGAATGCGTTGGTAATGCCCCGCTCGGAGAGGGCGTGGCACAAGTCTGGGGCCACACCGAGCTGTTCAAAAGTTTTTGTCATGTCCACTTCAGGATCGTTGTAATGCTGCCTAGGTTACCCGTGTCTGGGCTCAAGGCCGTATTCCCAAGGGAATCCAATGACAAGTGAGACTCTGCAAAGCATTGACTCATGGGGCGCTCAGCATGCAGCGGCCTCCGTGGTTGGCCACTCGGCTGTGTTGGCAAGCCACGGGGATTCCCATTGGCGTTTCCCAGTTGCCTCGGTCACCAAGCTGCTCAGTTCGCTTGCCATTCTGGTAGCAATCGAAGAAAGAACGGTTTCGCTTGAGGATCAGGTGGGTCCACCCGGTTCGACCCTAAGGCATCTGCTGAGCCATAGCTCTGGGTTGAGTTTTGAGACTGATGATGTCGTCGCTGCACCGGGAATCAAGAGGATTTATTCAAACCGAGGCTACGAACTCGCAGCACAACACCTTGAAATTCGTGCAGAGATCCCCTTTGCGCAGTACCTCTTCGAGGCAGTCCTCGAACCTCTGGGGTTACTCGAGACCTCGCTAGATGGTTCTGCGGCAAAGGATGCAGTCAGTACGTCAGCGGACCTCTGCCTGCTGGCTCGAGAGATGCTCTCACCTACCCTTATTGATTCCTCAACCTGGAGCATGGCTACTCAGGTGCAGTTCGCTGATCTGGCCGGGGTTGTTCCCGGATGGGGTAGATACGAACCCTGCCCATGGGGGCTCGGCCCTGAACTGCACGGCGCTAAAAACCCGCACTGGATGGGGCAGACGGCAAGCCCGGAGACCTACGGGCACTTTGGCGCGTCAGGCTGTTTCTTCTGGGTGGATCCCGTCCGTAGGCTCGTCTGCATTGCTCTCACTGATCGAGACTTCGGAGATTGGGCCATCAACCTGTGGCCCGGTTTCTGCGATCAGATCCGAGCCAGCATCCTCTGAGCCAGCATCCTCCGAGACAGTCTCGGAATCATCCCCAGCTTGCTCTGGATCAGTAGTCAGCGCGTCCACCTCGGCAGAGGAGTCCAACTGTATGAGCCCTGCTAGCGGATCTCCTCCGGCACGAAGTTCTGCGGTGGAAACCGAGTCAACAGGGTTCCCCTTCCAGAACAGCCAGGTTGCGCCACCAATTATTGCGAAGAAGGAAATCCAAGTGTTGACCCGAAGACCAAAAATCTCATTTGCGAAGTCAATGCGCAGAGACTCCACCCAGAGTCGTCCGATTCCGTAGCCAAGGATGTACACGGCAAACCAACGGCCGGGCTTGAGTACCAGTTTGCGACCCAACAAAACGATGAGCCCGGCAAGCGCCAAATTCCACAGGCCCTCATACAAGAAGGTGGGGTGAAAGAGCGTTTCTACGGGATATCGCAACGGCGGGTTCTCTACCTGTAGGCCCCAAGGAAGCCCAGTGGGCCGACCATAGAGTTCTTGATTGAAATAATTGCCAAGGCGACCAATGGCCTGCGCAATCGGAAGCGCTGGCGCTGCCGCATCGGCCATCAACTTCCAATCCATCTTCATGCGCCGCGCCATAAGGATCGCAGCTAGTGCCCCGAGTAACACTCCGCCGGGAATACCAAGGCCGCCCTTCCAAACGAAGAACGCGTTTGGCCACCAACGCCCGTCTGAGTACAAGTCGGGCCAGTCCGTGATGACGTGATAGAGCCGAGCCCCAATCAGCCCGGCAGGAACAGCCACAAGGGCAACAGTGGTGATGTCTTCTGGGTCACCCCCGCGAGCGGCCCAGCGGTGCCGCGCCAGCGTGACCGAGGCAAGCACGCCGAGTGCAATACACAGGCCATACATTCGAAAATGCAAAGGGCCAAGAACAAGTTCCTGAAAGGGCGGGCTCGGGATGCTCCCGAAGAGCAGCGACATTGGATTCCTCATCTGTAGTCAGACTCAGGGGTAAAAAGTACTGGGCCAACAGTGTGTCTTGTAGAAGCTGCTCATGCAGCCATGGTGCAGTTACACCAGAGACGGTCAGTGTGCAGTTAGGGGCGGTCAGGGCGCAGCAGTGGTAGGCGGTGCTGTTGCCGGGGTGTCGGGACGGTCCGCTGGAGATGCCGAGTTCCCCGAACCGCCTGGAGAGTCCGAATCGATCAGCGGGTCAGTTCCCGGGAGTCGCACATCTGGCCAGTTCAACGCAGTTGGTGAGATGCAGACATCGGCCTGTGCGAGCAAGGCCGTTGCGAGTGCCCCATTCTCTGCGAGCGGGTCGGTTGCTCCCCCGAATGCCCAGGCCTGTACGAATGGGCGAAGCAAGTCCTGATCACCGAGGCCCTTTGCCATACAGGTCGCAGACCGGGTCGAGATTCTTCCATCCCCAAAGAACACCGCTGCTATTCCCTGAACAAGGTCGACACACTCACTGAACTGATCCACAACGATTTCGCGCTCATCTGCCGTCAGAGCAATGTCATTGAGCGCTGCACCAGGTGTACCTGCGCGGTAGCCCAAGGCCGATAACCGGCTCGGTCCAATCTCTTGGACTATGCCCTTGGCTGCGCAGCGGGCCTGAGCAGAAGGCGGCGTCCAGTAGACCTGATCGGTAGGCCGAGTAGTCATGTCATACACCAGGCCGTCAACGAGTAACCCTGCTGGAACCTCGCCTTGGGTCGGAAACTCTGGAGCCGAAGCTGCCTCTCGACCTGAGTCGCTCCCGTCGTTCACCTCTGAAGAGTCTCCTCGCTTCTCGGGCACACAACCCGAAACCAGACTGATCAGGCTGAGCCCAGCGCAGAGTCCCATGAAGAGCCTCAGGCTGAACTTTGGGCGAGTTCCTGCCCTGCTCCTCGGGTGAACCCCCAACTTGTTAGACCCTTGCGAACCCATCTGCGTCAGGCTAGCCCCGCGCCTAAGCATTCAAGCCAGCGAGCCTGAATCTGCCAAAGGGCATACTCAGCTTCGACTCGCCGCCCACCAGTCGCAGCTAGCTCCGAGCACCTGCTCGAGTTACTGGCAAGCTCCCCCAGTACTGCAACCAGTCCGGAATCCAGAGATGCATCAGCGGGAAGGGTTCGTCCAGTCAGATGGTCCTCGATCAAATCGTTGATTGCTGGCAGATCAAGCGTGATTGCCACTGCCCCAGATTGCATGGCGTGCAAGAGTTCCACCGAGGGTCCGTCCCCACATGACATGTCCACCACCAGGTCACTGCCAGCAAGCAGAAGTTCCTCTTCGACTGCGGGGACTGAGCGCCCATCAATAAAGTTCAGCCCAGCCGTGATTGCCGCCTGCCGCACGTTCACCGTGAAGGGCGTCCGAGTTCGGCTCTTGGTCACTGTCTGCGGCACAAGTTCACGAATGGTCATCGTCGAGGGATTCAAACCTAAAGCCTGTTTAGCCGCCCGCCTTCGAGCGGTGGCCTGAGAAGTAGCTGCAGAGGATGGAGCAGTTTGCTGTAGCGACTCAATCCCAGTGTGGATCAGATGGACGCCGCTGGGCTGTCTGGGCTGAGGTTGGGTTACCGAAGCGCTCTGGGCCGAAGCTGTTGAGTCCGACCTGTAGCCGGCGAACGCCCGGTCAACGATCTGAAGAGCAGCGGCTTGGTGAACGACTAGTTGCGCCCCTGAGCGGAAGGACTTTGCGAGTCGCCAACTGACTCGCTTGCCGGCTTCGAACTCCGCTGGCTCTGACCAAAGTGAAATTGCTGTGGGAACGGTACGCGGTAGAAGTGCTGCCACCTGAGCAGCGCGAGCACCCTGCAGAATCACTGCATCGGCCCAGCGCTGTTCAGTGCGCAGTTGGGTATAAGCAGCTACGGAACGACGCGAGGGGGAAATCACGGGAACTGACTGTGCAAGCTGACCAGTTCTGCCCGGGCCAAGGGCAAGGGTGCGCACCTCACATCCAGCCTGTGACAGGCCTTTGTGTAGCTCAAGTGCAGCCAGGTTCTGATCTGTGGCATCAGTGTCTTGCAGGATCTGCAGAACGCGTTGAATTGCCACTAGTCGCTCAGGAGAGTTTTGCCTCGACCTGAGACAGCGCGTCTTCCTCGCTCACATCAAGGGCAAAGCTCAGTTCAGAGACCAACACACTGCGGGCCTTGACGAACATCGACTTCTCACCGGCAGAGAGCCCCTTGGACTGATCTCTGAGGGCCAGGTTTCGGACTACCTCGGCCACTTGGTACACGTCTCCGGATTTGAGCTTCTCTTGATGGTTCTTGAAGCGGCGGCTCCAGTTGGCCGGTTCACGGATGTCTTTTTTGCCGAGCAGTTCGAACAGATCTTCGACCTCTTCAGCACCAATAGGCGGACGCATACCAACGTCGTCAGCATTTTCAACTGGAACGCGAAGCGTTAGCTCGCCGTGAGCCATCTGCAGCACCAGGTACTCAATGGACTTGCCCTCGACTTTGCGCTTCTCACGCTTGACGATAACTGCAGC
>CANJEC010000088.1 GCA_947473395.1 Actinomycetota bacterium
CATCGGCCGGGCAGTCAGCAAGACAATGCGATGATCCGAATCGATCACCTCGAGCAGGCGAGCAACCTCATCGATGAGTGCATCATCGCCGCAAGCGTGAAAGAAGGCATCCCAGTCGGCGAACGGCTCGTTGATGTAGTGCTGCCTGGTGCTGGCATCCGACAGCACCCCGTCCATATCGAACACAACCGTTGGGCCATCGCTCATTGATTGCTCTCGCCAGAGCCAGTTTGAATATGTCTGATCCCAGATCGGCACACCTGCAGGTTAGCAACGGTGCGCAACGCCCCCGTTCTGTCCGACCTAGGACCCCCGTCAGGTGGGTTCGGTAAGGGGCTGGGGTGGGGTTAGTCCTCGTCGGAGGAGTCGGCCTGAGCGCGTTCTCGTATTGCTTCGACGACTGAAGCGTCGGCCAAGGTGGTCGTATCTCCGAGAGCGCGTCCCTCAACAACGTCACGAAGCAATCTTCGCATGATCTTTCCAGAGCGAGTCTTGGGCAGATCAGGAACGATAATCACTGCACGCGGGCGGGCGATTGCACCGAGTTTGGTATCAACGTGTCGGCGAATCTGCTCGCGCAGTTCATCGCTGGGCTCGAAACTCCCGCGCAGGATGACGTACCCAACGATGGCTTGGCCGGTGGTCGGATCCGAGGCTCCAACTACTGCAGCCTCTGCCACTGCTGGATGGTCAACGAGAGCTGACTCAACCTCGGTTGTAGAGATGCGGTGGCCCGAGATGTTCATGACATCATCAACACGACCGAGCAACCAGAGGTAGCCATCCTCATCAATCTTTGCTCCGTCCCCAGCGAAATAACGACCAGGGAATCGGGACCAATAGGTCTCTTCGTAGCGCTCTGGTGCATTCCAGATGCCACGCAACATTGCAGGCCATGGCTGCGAGATGGTCAGGTATCCGCCACCCACGGTCAGCACCTCTCCGGCATCATCGACGAGTTCAACACCAATACCGGGGAGCGCCGCACAGGCTGAACCTGGTTTGGTAGCGGTGATTCCGGGGAGCGGGGTGATCATGTGCGCACCGGTCTCGGTTTGCCACCACGTATCAACAATCGGGCAACGCTCAGAGCCAATATGTCGGTGATACCACATCCAAGCCTCTGGGTTGATGGGCTCTCCCACGCTGCCAAGCACTCTCAGAGAACTCAGGTCATGGCGAGCTGGCTCCTGTTCACCCCACTTCATAAACGTGCGGATTGCCGTGGGCGCCGTATACAACTGGGTGACCTTGTAGCGCTCGATGATGTCCCAGAATCGGTCCTTGGGCCACAGGGTGGGGTCATCACTACGCTCGGACTCTCGGGGAGTGTCCGGAGTACCTTCGTACATCACCGAGGTCGCACCATTTGCGAGTGGGCCGTAGACGATGTAGCTGTGTCCTGTCACCCAACCAACATCCGCTGCGCACCAGTACACGTCGGTCTCTGGCTTCAGATCAAAAACCTGCCGGTGAGTCCAAGCCGCTTGGGTCAGGTAGCCGCCGGTGGTGTGCACAATTCCTTTTGGTTTGGCTGTAGTCCCCGATGTGTAGAGGATGTACAAGACCTGTTCGCTATCGAGGTGGGCCGGGGGACAAATCGGATTTGCCTCTGAGAGAAGTTCATCCCACCAGTGGTCTCGTCCCGAGGTCATCTCTATGTCCGTACCGCAGCGATCAACCACAACAACGCTGCGCAAACTGGGACAGGCTGGTAGTGCTAGATCTAGATTGTTCTTGAGTGGCGAGGGTTGACCTCGCCGATACCCGGCATCGGCAGTAATGGCCACGACTGCACCGGCATCATTGATTCGGTCCACCAGTGAATCCGGGCTGAATCCGCCAAAGACCAAGGTGTGAATGGCGCCGATTCTGGTGCACGCGAGCATGGCAACCACGGCCTCTGGGATCATCGGCATGTACAAGCAAATCCGGTCATCACGTTGCACGCCGAGGCTGAGCAACACGTTCGCAAAGCGCTGCACCTGATCTAATAAGTCGGCATAGGTCAAGGTTCGAGTATCGCCGGGTTCACCTTCCCAATGGATGGCAACCTTCTGACCCAAACCAGCCTCAACATGGCGATCAAGGCAGTTATACGAGACGTTCAATTTGCCACCCAAGAACCACTTGGCGTTTGGAAGATCCCATTCAAGAGTCGTATGAAAATCTTGGAACCAAGTCAGAGAATCTCGGGCTTGCGCTGCCCAAAAAGCCTCTGGGTCCTGCGCTGCACTGCCATAGATCGTTGGGTCTGAGAGGTTGGCTGCACCTACAAAGGCCTCAGAAGGAGCGAAGGTGCGGTTCTCGTGGAAGTAGTCCTCGATGGTGGCTGCATCGGCAGTGCTGCTATCAGGAATATTCGTTTGGTCCGACATCAAGTCCCCTGCTTCTCGTGCGCTGAGCTTTGAATGCTAGAGGAAACACAGAACCAGTGTCGGGCCGTGATTACTCCTGAAACTGCCGCTGCCAAGGCTACGGTTCGTTCACATGAACCTGATCGAGAGATACCAGTTCAACCGAACAAGCTTTCAGTTCCTCGGCCGCAGCCTGAGTGAGTCCCAGGGGCGGGTCAATGTTGCGGCGACACCCGAGTGGACAGTGTCTGACAACTTTGCCCACATGGCAGGAGTGGCCGATGACGTCTTGGCTGGTCGCCTAGAAGGTGTCGCTACGGACCCTTGGACGGAGGCTCAAGTTCAGGCTCGGCGAGGTCGTTCCCTGAGCGAACTGCTCGAAGAGTGGGAGTCAAAAGCACCTGCCGTCGAAGATCTGCTCATGCCTATGGCAGACCAGATCGATCCACGCTTGGTCATTGACCTGTGGACCCACGAACAAGATGTCCGAGGTGCCCTCGGAATTCCAGGGGGCGACCGCGACAGCACGCTGAACTGGATTGTTGAACAGGTTGTGGCTGGCTGGCTGAAACGAATTGAACGCTCTGACCAGGACGCTCTGCAGATTGAAATTCTGCCCTCCCCCGAGGGCCTTCAGTCCCCGAGCGAGCCAAAGGCATCTGCGGAAACAGTCGGCTTGCTGCGAATTTCCCCTTTTGAGGCTGCACGACTAGCCCTTGGCCGGCGAAGTCGCCGGCAGATACTGAGCTACGACTGGTCCTGTGTGGCTGACCCTGCTGCCTACATCGACCTGCTCGTGGTGTTCAGTCCTGCGATTCAAGACATCGTCGAAGCCTAGAGGGCAAGCCGCTTCTGCGGCCCCACGGGGCAGAAGTCAGCTTGTGGACAACGAGCAGATAAATCCCGTCCGAGGATCCACGCCACCAGCAAGAAGCTGCAAGTAGGTCGCCGTTACAGCATCGGCACCCTGAACCTCTTGGTACTCGACCCAGGTATTGCTCCACTCAACGAAGTTGTCCCATGCGCTGCTGACGCTGGCGTCGAGCCGCTCGGATCCCCAGTCTTTGGTCCGCTTTGCTATTTGGGTTGGAGCAAAAAAGAATTGAGGTTCTGGTGCAGGAATCTGCTGGCCCGCAGAATCTGCTGAGTGATCCCAATGGGTGCCACCTACGGTCATCGAGTGTTCAAGAAGGCCACTCAAATGAGTGTGCACGGCTAACAGCACATCTTGGTTGCCGGCAATGTCGACGTAGACCGAGGGCCTAGTCGCAATCTGATCAATCTGCTCGTAGGAATACACCTGGTCATAGACGTTCAAGCCTTTGGTGAACTCAAGGTTCGCAGCCGAAGTCAGTCCGCAGACGCTCACCCCTCGCTCACGCGCTAGGTAGGCAACGCCAAGTGCGGTTTTGCTTGAGGCACTCGAGATGACCATCTGCTCGGAACCAAACTCGGCCTGGTCAAGCAGGAAATCGTCAATCAGGAAGGCTGTAAAGAACAACGGGTACAACAACATGTGCTGCTGCTCGCGGTCTGAGCGGTAGATGGGGTCAGCAGCGCAGCGGCTGTAGCGACTGTAGGCAGACGCAAGAGCAGTTCGATGAGGAGAGACATCGGTGATACCTCGTTCATCAGCGCGCCCAGGCAGGATGATCAACTCCGAAGACATGGGAAAATACCCATAGAAAAGTTCGCCGGCCTCAGCATCTGCAGACCTGCTTTCGACTACTTCACCAAACCCCCAGACTGGAATACGGCCCCAGTCTGCAGCATCAGTTGTGCTCACCGGGAAGAACTCCCAATAGCTCAACATGTCTCCAAATACTGCATACGTGATGTTGTTTGATGACAGGGCAAAGGCCTTGACCCGCAGGCGCACTTGGCCTTCGTCAAGGGGGCGATCCTGCGCTGGCTCGACTCGAACCTGCGACAGATTTTGCTTGGCAACTTCGATGTTCATCTCTGGTCCTGTCATGTTGCGAAGTTCAGGTGAGCCATCAGCCTATTCGCCACTCCAACACCTGAAAGGCCCCGAGGCCTGCAGGGTCGACTAAGGCTTGTGCCTCGATGACTCGACTTCGCCCTCGGACTGCTTCCAAACTTCCTTGGCTGGCACCTTCGCTCCAGATCTGGCGACCAACCTCGACAAGTCGTTCAATCCCCCACTGCGACAACCAGTCTGCTTGTGTTGAGCACTGCAGGCCTGGTGCAACTCGCTGCAGTTGATCAATCGCAACCTCACAGGTGATGTCCTGGCTGCCCGGTGCCTGCAGCGGGTGCTGGCCTCGTCTGTGTGCCTGATAGGTACGTAACCACTCAGCACTCGAGCGCTCGGACAAACCGGCGGAATCTGAGCAGTAGTCAACCACCAGAACTGAACCCACTCGGATGAGCGACAGTGCCTGATACAGCCAGTCGGCTGCCTGTGTCTGCAAAGGTATCCGTGCCCCCAACTGCGCCTGTGGAAGCAGTTCCGTGGCTAGGCGATCAGTTGCTGGATCCGCTGGCACGAACAACTCCGACAACTCGCCATCTTGAAGCGTGACCCGCAGTTCCAACCAGCCGGTATGACCGCGCTCAAGGATACGAACTGGCAAGTTGTCGAGTAGTTCGTTCGCAATCACCACCCCAACCACTGATTCTGCTGGTAGATCAGCAAGCGAACAGAACAAGGGTCCTGCACCCTGATCAACTGCGAGTAGACCGTGGTCCTCATCAGAGGCTGGCCCAAAGACCTCATAAGGTTGCACTAGGGGTAGATGGTCAACCTGACGCTCCCTCAATGCCTCGGACCGCTCGACGAGCACGTAGCGCAGCGCAGGGGCACATGCAGGCTGAGCAGCACGAACTGCTAGGGCGAGAGCACCTCGACCTGCAGCAGCTTCGACCACAACAAACGGATCAGGGCATCCAAGTTCTTGCCATCGGGCGTCAAGAAACTCTGCCAAGACCGCACCGAAGAGCGGGCCTACTTCGGGGCTAGTCAGAAAGTCTGCTCCAGCACGGCCGGCTCCCCCTCCGGAAGAAAAAAATCCCCCCGAGGGGTGATAGAGCGCAAGCTCCATGAACTCGTCAAAGCGAATCGAGCCGTTTCGAGAAATCCTCTCGAGCAGGTCGTCACTGAGCGGCCTGGGTTGTTCGACCACTAGGGCGCCCTAGCGGCCGAGGGCCGCAGCTATGGGTGTGAAATCGCTGATGTTGGTGAGGAGCCCTGGCAACACGCCGAACAATACGGTTGCAACCACTGTGACTCCCATTGCACCAATCAAGCTGAACGGAATCTTGACTGGGGTGGTGTCTCCATCTGGGGCTTCATCAAACCACATGGTCTTAGCCACATTCAGGTAGTAGTAGGCGGCCACAACGGTGTTGATGGCCATGATGATTGCCAGTGCGTAGCCAAGCGCTGTGTTTCCACCGATCAGGGCCTGCCAGACGCCGAACTTGGCATACCAACCACCGAAAGGCGGGATTCCTGCGAGTGATGCCAAGAAGATGGTCATCACTACGGTGAGCCCTGGCATGTAACTGAACAGGCCACCTAGGGACGTGATTTCGGCCGAACGAGTCTTGCGAGTGATGGCAATGATGACGGCGAAGGCGCCCAAGTTCATGGCCGCATAAATCACTAGGTAGATCACGATTGAGGACAAAGCCTGCTCTCGATTGGTCTCAATCACGGCGAATGGAGCCAACATGAACCCAGCCTGGGCAATACCCGAGTATGCCAACATGCGAACCACGTTGGTCTGCTTGAGCGCAATCAGGTTGCCCACCGTCATAGAGAGAATCGCCAGTACGGCAAACACGGGCTGGATAATGTCGGGACGAGCAGCGAAGCAGTAAAAGACGATCTGGATGAGCGCAACAAACCCGGCAGTCTTTGACGCGACGGCCAAGAAGGCCGTTACTGGGGTGGGCGCACCTTCGTAGGTATCTGGAGCCCATGTATGGAAGGGCACTGCCGATACCTTGAAAGCAAAGCCGATGATCACAAAAATCATGGCCAGAGTCACAATCGGAGCGCCGCGCCCATCACCGATTCGCACCAGATTCTCGGCAATAACATCAAGGCGAGTTGAACGACCTACGCCGTATATCAGCGACATTCCGTACAGCAGCACTGCTGAAGCGAACACACCCATCAGGTAGTACTTCAGTCCAGCCTCATTCGACTTTTCGTCACCCTTGCGCCAAGCCGCAAGCATGTAGGCCGGGATGGAAAGCAGTTCGAGTGCCACGAAGATCATGAGCAGATCGCGAGCCGAACACATCACCAACATGCCCAAGACCGCGGCCACGATCAAGGAGTAATACTCGCTCTCCCAGTAGTCGCCGTCTGCCACATAGTTCGTTGACATCAGCACAACTATGTAGGCCGAGACCAAGAACAGCGCCTTGAGTACCAACGACATTGAATCAACAACGTAGGAACCACCAAACAGCACCCTCGTGCTGCCGTCTACGGCCAAAGTAATGACCGGGATCAGGGCTCCGAGCAACACCAAACTTGCCAGCGTGGGCATGAACGGCTTGGCCTTGTCCAACTTGATTGAGTCCAGCAGGATCAGGACCAAGCTTCCAACCAGAATCACCATCTCGGGCGCGATGGCATGCCAGTCAATGGTCGGCGACATGAAGTCCGCCTCTGGAAGGAGTTGTAGGAGTGTGGCGATCACGGAGGATCAGCCCCCGACCGTTCGGGCAATGACCTCAACAGCAGGGCCAGCGACATTGAAGATCAGGCCGGGGAAGAAACCGAGAATGACGATGCCCGCAATGATTGGAGACCATGCCAACCACTCAAACTTGTTCACGTCGGTGATATTGGGGTCATTTTCAAACTCTTCGCTTGGAGTTCCAAACGCAGTGCGCTGATAGAGCCAGAGTAGGTAACCAGCAGCCAACACTGTGCCAACAGCGGCGAGCACCATGAGAGTGCGGAACAGTGCAACGTTCAGCCCAACTGCAGGCTCATAGGCCGAAAGGATTGCTGGGAACTCGCCCCAGAAGCCGGCCAGACCTGGAAGACCAAGTGAAGCCATGGTGGCGAAACCAAGAATCCAGCCCATCTTGGGCGCCGAGACGAGCAGGCCGCCGAGTCGCTTGATATCGAGCGTGTGGTAACGCTCCTTGACTGAGCCTGCGATGAAGAACAACAGCCCAGTGATCAGGCCGTGAGCCACCATGCCGAACACAGCGGCGTTCAGACCAAAGGCAGTCAGGGTAGAGATTCCCAACATGGTGTAACCCATATGCGACACCGAAGAGAATGCAATGAGCCGCTTCATATCTGTCTGGGCCAGACAGCCAAGCGCACCGTAGATGATGCCAATCACGGCCAAGATGCCAATGATTGGGGCCCAAGCTCGAGCGGCAACTGGGAGGATTGGAATTGCAATTCGGATGAATCCGTAGGTACCCAACTTGAGCAAGACCGCAGCCAAGATGACCGAGCCCTGCGTGGGGGCTTGGGTGTGAGCGTCTGGCAACCAGGTATGGAACGGGAACATCGGCACCTTGATGCCGAAGCCCAAGAACATGCCACCGAAGATGACAATCGCAGTGGTCTTGGCAATGCCTGCGGCACCCGAATAGGTGAGCGCCTGCATACCAAAGCTGTGGAGCGGATCCCCCGCTTGCATATCGGCGTAACTTCCGCCCAAGGCTCGCAATTGTTCAAGTGCGATTCCAGTAGGAGCCTTCGCTA
>CANJEC010000089.1 GCA_947473395.1 Actinomycetota bacterium
CAAGTTGTCAGGTCACTATCCAGTCAATGCGCATCTCAAGATGCTCCTTGATGACATTGTGAACGACAGTCGTTGGGATATGACCTACTTGGGAATGCAGATCATGGTCGAAGGGCTAGCCCTCGCTGCATTTGGGTTCATTCACCAACTCACCACCGAACCACTACTCAAGAAGCTTCTTCGTTATGTCATGAGCGATGAGGCCAGACACGTGGCATTTGGTGTCCTGTCCCTGCAGGAGTTCTACGCAGAGCTCTCAGACGCAGAGATCTTTGAGCGGCAGCAGTTTGCGTTTGAGGCTGCAGTGCGAATGCGGGACCGCTTCTTGCAGCAAGAGGTCTGGGAGCGCATGGGAGTACCAGTCAAGGATGCTCTTGAGCTCGTCATGCTGACACCTACCCGCCAGATGTTCCAGATGATGCTGTTCTCAAAGGTGGTCCCCAACTGCAAGAAGCTGGGCCTGTTGGACCGCAACGACAAATGGCTGCGGCATCGCTTTGAAGAGATCGGCGTTATTCAGTTCGAGGACTGGGCTGATACGGCTTCGGAACTCGAGGGCTTTGCGTTGCTTGAGAGCGATATTCGCTCGACGTGAGTCCTGCCCGGCAGTAGCTCTCTGTTGACAAATCTCGCGGTGAGTAAACTCGTGGTGAGTAATCTGGTTTCCATGAGCGAGTCAGGGCACCTTTTCGTGTTGCATGCGCTGCGTCTCAGGGGACCAGCTTCTGACACGGACCTAGCGAGTCGGTTTTCTCTTGAACTCGATCAGGTCAGAGCCACGCTTGAAACCCTACGAAAGGGTGAACTTGCCAGGCTTTACGAGGGCCGACTCGCAGGCTGGATGCTCACTGCTGCTGGACGTGTCGAAGGTGAGCGCCTGCTCGCTGAGCAACTTGATCGAACTGATCTGAGGGAGGCTGTGGCTGCTTTCTACCAGCAGTTTCTGGTGATGAACCCGGAGCTTCTCTCAATCTGCACTGATTGGCAGGTTCGTTTAGTCGGCCAAGAGGAAGTGCTCAATGACCACCTTGATCCGGCTCGAGATGCCGCAGTTTTAGCCCGCTTGGCGCAGTTGCATGACCGGGCCGTGACGCTTCTGGACCAACTCGCAGCGGGGTTGGAGCGATTCGAGGGGTACAGTTCGCGTCTCAGGTATGCACATGAGAGAATAGAGATCGGCCAGACCGAGTGGTTGACGGGGCCGAGAATCGACTCCTATCACACGGTGTGGTTCGAGCTCCACGAAGATTTTCTGGCGACACTCGGTCGTCGACGCTCGAACGAGCGGGTTGACTACGACTCTGCCGAAGACGGTTCTGCAGAGTCAGAGGAGTAAGGATGAGTCCCAGATTTGGATCGGTGATCACTGCAATGGTGACACCGTTCGATGATCGAGGAGATCTCGATCTTGACGCTGCTGTGGATCTTGCAGTGTGGTTGGTTGCGAACGGTAGCGACGGCTTGGTTCTCAGCGGAACCACGGGTGAGAGCCCAACCCTGAGCGAGTCCGAGGAATTGGTGCTGTTCCGCACCATTCGAGGAGCAGTCACCGTCCCGATACTGGCTGGCGCAGGGTCCAACTCAACCGCAAGCGCTGTGGAACAAACAAAGCGGGCTAGTGAGCTGGGCGTTGACGGAATTTTGTCTGTCACTCCTTATTACAATCGGCCATCCCAAGCTGGTCTCGAGGCGCACTTCAGGGCCGTGGCAGAGGCAACTGATCTACCCGTGGTGCTCTATGACATTCCGGCACGGACAGGTCGAAAGATTGCTACCGATACGGTGCTTCGTCTAGCCCGGGATGTTCCAAACATCGTTGCCCTCAAGGATGCTGCAGGCGACCCTGCAGAAACTGCGCGACTTATTGCGCTAGCCCCTTCGCAGTTTGAGGTGTATTGCGGTGACGATGCTCTTACGCTTCCTTTGTTGGCAGTGGGTGCCGTAGGAGTGATTTCGGTTGCCTCGCATTGGGTCGGGCGCCAACTCGGGGAAATGATTCAGGCCTGCTCTAAGGGCGACCTAGAGCTAGCTCGACGTATTAACGCCGGTTTGATTGCGTCGTACGACTATGAGTCCGGCGATGAAGCGCCGAATCCAATTCCCACAAAGACGCTCCTGCGGGTGCTCGGTCTCAGGGTGGGCGACTGTCGTCCTCCAATGGGTCCTGCGCCTGATTGGCTCGCAGATCGCGCCCGACAGGTGCTCAAGGACCTCAACTAATGGCTCCTCCCGTTTACATCACTTTTCTAGGCGGTCTCGGCGAGATCGGGCGAAACTGCGCCGTTTTGGAACTTGAGGGGTCGCTGCTTCTCATCGATTGCGGTCTCATGTTTCCCGATACTGACATGCTGGGGGTTGATCTCGTCTTACCCGACTTCACCTGGTTAGTTGAGCGTGCTGAGGACATCGTCGGGTGTGTGCTCACGCACGGACACGAGGACCACATCGGCGGGCTTTCTTATCTTTTGCGTGAGGCTAGCTTTCCGCTTTTCGGCACCGAGTTGACGCTCGGACTTGCCTCTGGGCGAATCGAAGAAGCTGGACTGATGAAGCGGACGGAACTCATCGTGGTCGCCGATGGCGAGCGATGGGAGATCGGCCCGTTTGAAGCTGAGTTCATTCCGGCAACTCACTCTGTTCCGCAGGGAGTTGCTACTGCTTTCCACACCCCACAAGGCACGATTCTGCACACTGGTGACTTCAAGATAGACCTCACCCCAGTAGACGGTCGCCTGACCAACCTGTCTCGAATCGGCGCGCTTGCTGATGGTGATGGCATCAGGTTGCTGTTGGCCGATTCCACCAATGCCGATCAGCCTGGTCACTCTCGTTCAGAAACCAGTGTGGGCAAGGTCCTCTACAACTTGATGCACGAACAAGAGGGCCGGCGAGTCATCACGGCTTGCTTTGCGAGTCATATTCACCGCATTCAGCAGCTCGCTGACGCAGCGATCTCGTTTGGCAGGGTGATTGCACCTGTTGGCCGCTCCATGAAGCGCAATATCACCATGGCTCGAGAGATGGGCCTTCTCACGATTCCAGATACCTCGCTGATTGACATCGAGAAGGTCGATCGGTACGAGCCCGGTCAGGTACTGGTGCTGTCTACTGGTTCTCAGGGTGAGCCAATGTCAGCGTTGACTCTGCTCGCCGCCAATGAGAATCGTTGGCTAAAGATCACGCCCGATGACACGGTCATTTTCTCTTCGCATCCCATTCCGGGCAATGAGAACGCCGTGACCAAGGTGATAGACAACCTGTTCCGCCTTGGCGCCGAGGTGATTCATTCTGGGCTTTCTGACGTTCACGCCACGGGCCATGCAAAATCCGAAGAACTCAAGCTGTATCACTCCATTGCCAAACCTGACTGGTTTGTGCCTGTGCACGGTGAGTACCACCACTTGATAGCCCACAGTCGGTTGGCTCAGGTGATGGGAACCCCTGAGGACCACATCTTGATTGCCGAGGATGGGGATCGTTTAATCCTTGACGATAATGGCCTTCGCCAAGTGGGAACGGTTCCATCTGAGTACGTCTATGTCCACGGCACAGTTGGAGATATTGGTAGCGGTGTACTGCGAGATCGACGAATTCTGGCCGATGACGGCGTGGTCGCCGTAACAGTCTGCGTAGACCGCAAGAAGAAGCGCCTTGTTTCTGGGCCAGAGATTGCTACCCGTGGCTGGATACACGAGCCAGAAGCGGGGGATCTACTCGCTGAGCTCTCTGCACGGGTCAAGGCCGCAGTGGAGAAAGCGCTGCTAGACGGTGCAGACATTGCTGGCCTGCAGCGCGCAGTGCGGCGGGCTTCTGGCGGTTTTGTCGCAAATTCCACACGAAGACGGCCAATGATTGTTCCCATCCTGCTCGAGGTGTAATCGATCCTGGCTCTCGGAGTGCCGCGAAGCTGTCAGTCAGCCTGAGTACTCTTGAAGCACCGTGGCTACTTCTCAGAAAACCCCTGCAAAGAAGCGAAGTTCTTCCTCAACTCGTTCGACCGCGTCGGCCAAACGCAAACCGAGTTCGAGTTCTTCTGCGAACTCCGCTGCAGCGCGCAAGAAGGCCCAGTCTGGACGAGGCAAGGCCAAGGCCAGCAGCGCAAAATCATCATCGGGCAGTAGCGCCTGGCACAGCCTGGTAGATGGCCATGGACGAGACATTTGGGGACTGTTAGCAATCCTCGCAGCAGTGGTTCTCGGGGTGAGCATCTACAGCCAAAGCCCCGGGGGAGTCGCCAACTGGCCAGGTTCTGCATCGGGAGCTTTGGTCGGATTGTTACGCGTGTTTCTTCCCCCAGCATTGGTCCTCGCTGGGGTGCTTCTCATCAGAAGTGCCCATGTTCATTCCGATGAATCGACCTCGGAGCAGGCTGAGGCTGCTACAGACTCCAAGAATCCCCAAGCCAATAGGGAATCCCCAAGTCGAGCACTACAAGCAATTGGGGCGCTGCTCGCTGTGTTTGTGGTGGCCGGCATGTTGGACCTGTTCTTCGAGGAGGGCGCGTCAATCACAAGAGATGGCCTCGGAGCGTATTCAAGCGGCGGTGGACTGCTCGGTGCCCTCTTTGGCTCACTCGCAGTCCTGCTCGGGCGATGGGCGGCAGTTGCAGTGTTGTTGGTTCTGGGAGTGTTCTCCTTGAGCCTGTTGACCGGCTGGTCTCTGAGCTACATGGCACAGTCAGTTGCCCGGGCGGCTAAGCCAGCGGCGCAGGCGGCAGGCAATTGGGCTGGGGACCTCTTCAATCTGGGCTCTTCAGAACATGCCGACCAAGATGCTGAGGATCACGCAGGACTAGAGGTCAACCTCTATGACCAAGACGACGGCGCTGCTCCGCAGAAGAAGCGTCCACGTTCTAAGAAGGCAGTCGAGAGCGGGCCGACCGTAGTGGTGGCTGGGCCGAAGCCCTTCACACCGCCAAGCGAAACTGCGACTGAACTCGTCGCCCCGGAGCAACTTGGCCTAGGCCTCGGTCCTGCAGCTGCCGGGTCGGTATGGCGTTTGCCACCAAAGAGCTTGCTCTCGTTGTCAGGCAAGCGAACCGTGGACACCAAAGCTGTAGAGGCGCGTGGTCGCGTCCTCGAGGGTGCACTTGCGGAGCACGGAGTAGAAACCCGCCTTGTTGGAATGGTGGTCGGCCCAACGGTCACGCGCTACGAACTCGAACTGGGTGTTGGGGTCAAGGTTGCTCGGCTTACGAGTCTGCATAAGGACATCGCCTATGCAATGGCTTCCCCTGATGTGCGTATCCTCGCGCCCATTCCTGGCCGTCAGGCAATCGGGGTCGAGGTTCCCAACAAGGACCGGCAGATCGTCAATCTGGGAGACATCCTCACCTCGGAAGAGGCACACAGAGCTACGCATCCCCTCGAGGTTGGCGTAGGTCGAGACATCTCCGGCACCTCTGTCTTGATGAATCTGGCAACGATGCCCCATCTCTTGATCGCTGGGCAGACAGGTGCAGGCAAGTCCTCCTGTATCAACTCCATCATCACATCCATCCTGATGCGGTCAACGCCAGACCAAGTACGCATGATCCTGATTGATCCAAAGCAGGTGGAACTCACTCAATATAACCGGATTCCGCACCTGCTCACCCAAGTGGTCACCAACCCAAAGAAGGCGGCAAATGCCCTGAATTGGGCAGTGCACGAAATGGAGCGTCGCTACGATCTGCTCTCCGAGGTTGGGGTACGAGATATCACTGGCTACAACGCATCATTCGATAGAGGAGACTTACAGCAGAAGCTCGGCGAGGACCGCGAGTTCAAGCGCATGCCCTTCATTTTGGTGGTTGTTGACGAACTTGCCGACCTCATGATGGTTGCCTCGCGAGAGGTAGAAGAGTCCATTACTCGAATCGCTGCCAAAGCGCGTGCCGTAGGAATCCACTTAGTGATTGCCACGCAGCGTCCATCAGTGAATGTCATCACGGGTGTCATCAAAGCAAATATTCCAGCGCGCTTGGCCTTTGCTGTTGCCTCCTCAATGGACTCCAAAGTAATCCTTGATCAAACAGGTGCAGAGCGTCTGGTCGGCCGGGGTGACATGTTGTTGCTTGGCGGAACCTCATCTTCTGCACAGCGGATTCAGGGCTCCTGGGTAGAAGAGTCTGAGGTGTCGAGCATCGTCAATCAGTGGCGCAAGCAGGCACCTGCTGTAGAAGAGCATTACGTACAAGGTGTAGCTGGCGATGATCAGCTACCTTCAGGCGGATCCTCGCTCTCGGGCGGGACTGCGGGTGACGACGATGACCTGATGCATCAGGCCATGGAGTTGGTCGTGCGCAGTGGCCTTGGGTCAACTTCGATGCTTCAGCGCAAGCTCAAGGTTGGCTTTGCTCGGGCAGGCCGACTCATGGACTTACTCGAACAGCGTGGGGTGGTCGGTCCATCAGAGGGCTCCAAGGCCAGAACTGTGTTGCTATCTCCCGAGGAACTCGACGACATGATTGAGCGCGGAGAGTTCTGAATCTCAGTGCTTGGGTCAGCACGCAGCGAACTGCACGCGACGCTACCCTGAGGTCATGAATTCTCAGATCAACCGTGGTGAACCACAAGTTCTGGCAACTGGACTTCGCTTTCCTGAGGGACCAGTCGCTTGTGATGATGGATCAGTGTTACTCCTTGAGATCGCCGGAGAGCGACTCACAAGAGTCTGTGCTGATGGAACAGTAGAGACAGTCGCAGAGATACCAGGCGGCCCGAACGGTGCAGCCGTTGGCCCCGATGGTTGGATCTGGATTACCAATAATGGCGGTTCGTTTTCATACATAGACCTAGGAGAAATCCTGTTGCCGGGGCCAGTCCCACCCTCGTGGGTTTCAGGCTCGATTCAACGAGTGGACCCAACTAGTGGAGCAGTTGAGACCATCTACACCGAATGCAACGGCAGGCCCTTACGTTCACCCAATGACTTGGTCTTTGATGAGTATGGTGGGTTTTGGTTCACAGACCATGGCGTTCGACTCGAGCGCAGTTCAGATTTGACGGGTGTCTTTTATGCGCTCGCCGACGGCTCCTCGATCACCGAGGTTCTGTTTCCGCTTGAAGCGCCCAATGGTGTTGGTTTGTCTCCGGCGGGGGACCGTCTCTACGTCGCAGAAACGCACACGGGGCGAATCTGGCAGTGGGATCTGCCCGAACCAGGCCGTGCCGTTGGGTCTGGGATTCTGGCACCTCATGGAGACTTGCTGGCCGGTTTGGCCGGTCATCAGTTGCTCGATTCACTCGCAGTGGATTCCGAGGGCAATGTCTGTGTGGGAACACTTGTTAATGGGGGGATTACCGTGGTTTCTGCAGATGGCAGTTCCGTTCAGCACCTACCCATTGATGATCTGCTCGTGACCAATATTGCGTTCGGTGGCCCAGACATGTGCACGGCATATGTGACTTCCTCAGGTACGGGGCGTCTGCTTGCATTCGACTGGCACTGCCCGGGCCTACGCCTGAGCTACCAGAGCTAGTTCTGGTTTCTCTGGATCTCGCCACTAGTCTCTGCGCAACGTGCAACGCTCATTTTGGGTCGAGACTCTCGGCTGCCCTAAGAATCAGGTCGACTCCGACAAGTTGACTTACACCATGCTCGCCGACGGCCTGCTGCCAGCAGATTCCCCGGAAGAGGCTGATCTAGTGGTGGTGAATACCTGTGCCTTTATCGAAGAGGCCCGGGAAGAGAGCGTGGCCACCATCCTTGCGCTTGATGAGACGAGGCTCACGGATTCACAACTCGTGGTGACTGGTTGCATGGCAGAACGCTACGGGGACGAGCTCGCCCTGGCATTGCCCGAGGTTGATGCTGTATCTGGTTTCGGCGTGCCCATACACCTCGGCGTCAAGCCCGGGACTGACAAGCTGTCCGCTTCAGCCGAGAGTCTGCCCCTGCTAGATCTGCTGAATCTGCCTCGCCCAAAGTCAGATTCCCCCTGGGCTTATGTCAAGGTTGCTGAGGGTTGCGATAAGGCCTGTGGCTTTTGTGC
>CANJEC010000090.1 GCA_947473395.1 Actinomycetota bacterium
TCGGGATGCTCTCTGCGAGTACGGCCATGGCAATCGCCCTCGGGCCGATTGTCGGTGGTTGGCTCACGACTGAGTTCTCTTGGAGGTATGCCTTTGCCGGAGAAGCAGTGGTCGCTGCGGCATTGCTCATCTGCGTTCGTTTTCTTCCCCGCTCAGACGCACCGAACTCCGAGTCCGGCTTCGACTGGTTGGGAGTGCTATTCAGTGCCACAGGGATGGCCCTTGTTGTTCTGGGCTTTCAGCGAGCATCGATCTGGGGCTGGATAGAAAACAAGGATTCGCCGATCACTCCTTTCGGTCTGGCACTCACTCCCTTTGTGATCATCGCTGGAGCAGTCTGCCTTGGCGTATTTTCTGTGACTCAGCAACGCCGAGCGCGGCGTGACCTGCCTGTGCTCATCGATCCACAGATGTTCACTCGACGTCACCTTCGTTCAAGCCTGCTGACGACAATGGCTACACAAACGGTCGCGGTGGGCCTTTTGTTCGCCATTCTGTTGTATCTGCAAACGGTGCTCGGCTACAGCGCTCTAGCTTCGGGTCTGGCCCTGTTGCCCATGGCTGTTTGTAGTTTTGCTGCTGCGCTGTTGTGGCCACGGCTCTCTCGCATAATGTCGCCGCGAGCTATCTCTCTGATCGGCATGGGGTCGCTCGCTTCAGCAGCTGCAGTGCTGTATTGGTCTGTCTCTCCAAAAGTATCAGGAGACCCATTTCTGCTTGCTGCTGCACTTCTTGGACTGAGTCTCGGCTTGCTTACCTCGCAGCTCTCGGCAGTGTCTCAAGGAGCTGTACTTGAGGACGAGAGAAGTTCAGTCGGGGGAGTCCACTTCACCGCGCATGGTCTTGGAACTGCTCTGGGGCCAGCCATCGTGGGCACTGTTGTGATCGCTGGCCTTGCATCCGCAATGGGTGGACTCGTGCAGAGCGCTCCGACCCTTCGCGCCGAGACTCGAGAACTGGCGAGCCTAAAAATCGAGCGCAACCTGCCCTTTCTCTCTCAGAGCGAAGCCGCCACGGCGGTGAGCAATCTTGGGATTCCCAAGCAGGACGCTGCCCAGGTGCTGGCTCTGTATCAGCGGGCAGAACTATTAGCCCTAGAAAACGGCGCGTTGGTTGCAGGGATGATCGCTCTAGCGGGGGCAGTGTTTGCTTTTGGTCTGCCAAAGAAACGACCGGAGCCCTAACAGCTAGGGGCTAGCCAAACCTGACCGAAACCACTGTGGCTTCCCAAACTCGGCCGTCCTCCATCGAAGAAGTGCTGAACACAATTGCACCATCGGGGGTTGATGAACTGGCGAACTCTAAGGTTGTCTCGAACGGTCCCATCTGACCCATCGATCCGCCCGTCACAAAGCCAATGGCAAGCGGTGGTGCTTTGGCTTGGCTACGAACGGCAACATCAACGGTTCCCTCAGAGGCAGTGCTACTGCCTTGAAGCGCAACGGGAGACTGCACCACCGAACCTGCTGCGGGGGCTGTCGGAGTAATGGAATCTGTTACTGCACCGAGCACCGACCACGAAACCTCTCCGTCTACCTGACGAAGCAACACGGTCGTGATGGGTCCAGTTGCCGTTGGGCGAACCTCAACTTCTCCCGAGCGAGCATCACCTTGTTGAAACTCACCAACAACTGGGGCAGTGAACCCAACAAAGTCAGTTGCAAACCCAACAGCCGCATCGACAGGGTCTGCATATGTCACCGAGCCATCGGCGGGAGGCCACACCACGCTCTGGCCGGCGGGTTCCTTGGCTAGCGGAGTGCTCGTTGTAGCTGTTGTGACTGTTGTGCTCTCGGTTCTCTGCTCGCCACAGCTGACGGTTGCGAGCAGCAGAATGAGCCCGATCAATACATACAGCATTCGATCGATACTGGGTCTGGTTTGGTTCAGCGCCATAGTGACAGATTCTGCCAGCTTCAGAGGCGAAATCCACGGACTCACAAGGCCGTATTCCTGACAGAGACAGAGAAGTCTGAGGCCCCGGGAATGAACTGGGCAGACACCACGAGTTGATCTCTAGGGCGAGTCAGAAGCCGAATTTGGCGAGGCTTCACGAAGGATCAGGACTAGCCCGAGCGCCGCGCAGACGTCAATCCAGTTACTAAAGATTGGCCCGAATAACAACGTCCACATGGCGATGAGACACGCGAATATCACCGAGGTTGCAGCCTGGCGGGCGGCGATGAGCGAACTCAGGCTCCGAATGATCCCATACGCAATCGCGACCGCTAGGGCCAACCCTGCCACTCCGCAGTTGACCCAAAGGTCCGAGACGATTGAGTGCAGTTTAAATCCGCCACCAAAGAGATAGTTCGTGGTGTAGCCACCGGCGTCGACGTTAATCGATGCGAGACCAGCCCGTCCGGCTTGAAGGTCCGCCCAGCCCGGCACCACCCCCGTACCGTAACCCATGGGATTTTGCTTCATGAGTTCTCGAGCCGCAGCCCATTCAGGGCGACCCCCGGCTAGAAGTGAACCGCTGGACTGGATCTGCTCAAGGGAACGCTCCTGCAGGGTCCTGCCGAATACTCCCCTCGTAAGCAGAGTCGAGATAGTCCAGTAGACAGCGGCGCAACTGCCCGCCAACAGCAAAACGGGGTACCAAGCGCTGGACTCCGTTCGCTCTCCGCGTGGGCGTATTTGCCAGAGAGTGACCATGGCTGCGACGACACAGAAAGCAAAGAAGCTTCGGCCCTCATTGATCACTCCGATCAGCCCCATGACCAAAACAGCGGCTGCCGGTACTAACCGGCTGCGGAATCGTTCCACCAAGCCCAGCACCACGTAGGTGAGCGGCTCAACCAGGTCGTACTTCCAACTCATTTCAGTAAACAACATGGCGTGGGCTAGAGCACCAATTCCAAACAGCAGCACGACGCGATGCAACGGAACCAATCGGCGGGCCCACAGAAGTCCAATCATGGCGGCGAGGCCAGACAAGATGAGCGCCGACCAGCGCAACTGAAGATCCTTGTCCACCAGGTGATCTGCCGCGGAGACCATGCTCAGCAAGTACCCGGCAAGCAGGGCAATGGGGGCCAGAATCAGGATCAGCATGACTGACCGATAGGGCCGTATCGCAGGTAGCCAGAGCGGCGTGAAAACTATCAGGGCGACGAACGCAGCGGAAAATCCTTTGGCTACGGTGAGGTCAAGTCCAACCAGTACGACAATTGCCTGAACGAGTAACGCGACAAGGCGGTCGTTTCGGTTCTCGTGACCTGCCACGGCGAGGCTCGTGCCATAGCTGTACGAAGGCCCGTACACGCTGACTTCCCTCATCCGGTGAGGGTACACCCCGGATTCATATTTCCTATTGCAAGTAAACTGCCGAGTCACTATCTTCAATGATTGCAACAGCGGTTCTGATCACCTAGGGGCGAGGCGGGGCAGAACGGTTTCTGGCTATCACTACTGTGATTGGTTTTTATGGCGATTCTTCTACGTAGCGTTCGAGGTATGAGGCCGACTCATCGGCCGGTTCGCGTCGCGCCCCTCTGCCTGATTCTTCTTAGCTCCCTCATACCGGTTTCCTGTTCCCGAGGGGTCTCCGACAATTCAGCTGACTCAAGCGAGAGGAACATATCGCCAGCAACGTCGACTGCTGAGATCGGCTCCGCGTCCCTCGCTACAGAGGCTGCCCAGAGGCCAGCAGCCACCGTGGGCCAACCTGCAGATTCAGTCTCTGCACCTGCTCCGCCCAACGCCTTGGTTGCTGAACCCGTCGGCGTTGCTGAAACAGCCAGCTTTGGCGATGGAGTCACTGCGCGTCTCAGCTCGCTTCGCTCGCTCGAGGCCAAAGCGTCTCTGCCCGGCGAAACCAGCGGGCCAGCAGTTGCTCTCAATCTCAGCATCGCAAATGGCAGCCCGGCCACCATTGAGCTAGCAAGCATCACAATTGACCTTGTCGATAGCAGGGGAATGTCATCGATCTTGATCCATTCCGAACCGCCCACAGAGCTCTCGGGAAGCCTGCCAGCGGGTGCCACGACTGAAGGAACCTACGTCTTTCGACTCGATCCCGAGATGCGGGACAACGCAAGTATTACCGTCAAATACTCCTCCGTCACGCCTCTCGTGACCTTCCAGGGAAGCCTTCCGCATGCCTAACAAAGACCGTCTTCAGAACAGATGCACGCGAGCCGCCCATGCAATCGTGGTTTCAGCATTGGTGCTGTCCTCTCTTGCCGTTCTCGGCGCTACTACCGCCGCGCCAGCTGCGGCAGATATCGGCGCTGAACTCGCAGAACCAAACTCGGGTCACGTGACGTCAGATGCTCTCCCGACGGTGCAGATCAACGGAGTGGTCTGGGACCAAACCATCATCGGAACCACCGTCTACGCCGTAGGCGAGTTCAGCAGTGCTCGTCCTGCGGGAGACCCAGCGGGGACCAACGAAACACCTCGGTCGAACATCTTGGCCTATGACCTCACTACTGGTGAGTTGATAAATACCTTTGCTCCTTCCCTGAACGCAGAGGGCACAACCGTCACCGCATCCCCTGACGGATCACGCCTCTTTATCGGTGGATCCTTTACCCAGGTCAATGGAGTGAGCCAGTACCGAATTGCAGCGCTCAACCCCAATTCAGGGCAGCTCATCGCAGGGTTCAACGCCACTGTTGACTATCACGTGAACGATCTAGTTGCTACTGACTCCCAGCTCTTTGCAGCAGGTTCATTCAACTATGCAGGAGCCGGACTCACGGCAGCTCGATCACGATTAGCTGCATTTTCTGCATCAAATGGCGCACTCATCTCGGGTTGGGCCCCTGTCGCTGACAACTCAGTGATGGCTCTGGTCATTGCTCCTGACGGGACCAAAATATTTGCTGGAGGCAGATTCACGACCATGAATGGTTCCGCTGCCAAAGGATTAGCTGCGATAGATATTCAAACTGGCGCTGTGACCCCTTGGGCAGCGAACACCGTGGTGAAGAACGGAGGGGCCTCTGCAGCAATACTTTCATTGTCTACAGATGGAACCTCCATCTTTGGCGGTGGCTACACCTATGGACGAGCCGACGGGAACCTTGAGGGGTCATTTTCGGCAAATCCGACTACCGGAGAAATCAACTGGGTTGCCGATTGTCATGGCGATATCTACGACACCGTGCCACTCAACGGTTACCTCTACACCGCAAGCCATGCCCATTACTGCGGCAACCTAAACGGATTCCCCCAAACAGACCCTTGGTCGATTAATCAGCGGCATCTTAATTCCTTCGAAACAACGGCCTCGTCCACCCTCAAACGGGAACCGTGGGGCTACTACAACTGGGAGGGAACCCCTGCGCCGAGGATGGCTGCCTGGTTCCCCGAATGGGAGGTCGGGACCTACACAGGTGTGAACCAGGCTGCATGGACAGTCGAAGGAACGGCCAACTACCTCGTTGCCGGCGGGGAGTTTCGTAGAGTCAACGGTCAGCCGCAAGAAGGGTTGGTGCGATTCGCCGTGCAGCCAATCGCTCCGGCAGCCGACGGACCCAGACTCGGGGGGAGCGAGTTCCTCCCGACAGTGCGTTCTGGCTCAGCAGGCAGAGTCCGGGTGTCCTTCCCGTCTAATTGGGATCGAGATTCCAAGCGGTTGACTTACCGAATCATTCGCGACGACGCTAACGCCAACCCGATATTCGAAAAAACCAGCGAATCCACCTTCTGGGATCGACCCATAATCGCGTTTACTGATTCTGGACTCCTTCCTGGTTCAACTCACACCTATAAGGTTCGTACCCAGGATCCAGATAACAACGTCACCTGGAGCGAATCGGTTTCTGTCACCGTGGCAACAACAGGGTCAGCGAGTCCGTACTCCGACGCGGTGATGGCTGATGGGGCGAGGATGCACTGGCGCCTAGGCGAACCGGCCGGGTCGAGCACCTTAGCGAATGAACTTTCCCCAGAGACCCTGACCGCCACCGGACCCACGCTTGGCACTGCTGGCGCGATGCTCAATGAGACCAACACTTCGGCCACATTTAGCAACAGTGTGACTTCGCAGTTCTATGACCCCATTCGCTCAACCGCTCAGGACCCGATCAGCATCGAGGCTTGGGTCAAAACAAGCACCAGATCTGGAGGTCGAATCATGGGATTCGGCGACAAGGCAACTGGGACCTCATCCAAGTTCGACCGCTTGCTGTATATGGCGAACGATGGCCGGGTGATCTTCGGTGTGAACCAGACGAACTCGGGCGCAGGGCCAGGAGCTTCCTCATCGAAGCAAACAGTGCAGAGCGTTGCGGGGCTCAACAACAATCAGTGGCACCACCTCGTCGGCACCCTCGGTGAGGATGGGATGCATCTCTTCGTTGACGGGGTACGCGTGGGCTCACGAGGAGATGTCCGTCGCGGGCAGGCCTTTTACGGTTACTGGCGCATCGGGGCCGACACTCTTAGCGACTGGCCCAGCCGCCCAACTCGTGACTACTTCACCGGTCAGATCGATGAGCCGGCGGTGTACCACAAGGCTCTCACTCCGGCCTCGGTGGCAGCTCACTACAAGGCCAGCGGAAGAACTCCCGCTATTGCCCCTCCCCCTGCGGACAGCTACGGGGCAGCCACGCAGGCCGCTGACCCCTACTTGTACTACCGACTAGCCGATACCTCGGGAACAGACGCAGTTGACTCCGGCATTCGAGCAAATACTGGTGATTATGTTGGAACCGCAACGAGAAACGTAGCGGGAGTAATTTCTGGGAATGCGGCGGTTCAGTTCCGTGGAGCCGGCTTTATTGCTAGTCGAACCGCCCTGTACAACCCGACCAATTACTCAGCGGAGATCTGGTTCAACACGATCACCACTCAGGGCGGAAAACTCATTGGATTCGGGAACGCTCGCACTGGTGACTCAACCACCTACGACCGCCATATCTACATGCAGGATGACGGCAAGGTTGTCTTTGGCGTGAAGACGGGAGCAGCCAACTCGGTGGTCAGCGCACAGTCATATAACGATGGACTCTGGCATCATGCGGTAGCCACCCAGGGTCCCGATGGAATGGATTTGTATGTGGACGGTCAGCGGGTAGGCAGCAATCCTCAAAAGCTTGCAACTCCCTTTACTGGCTACTGGCGTATTGGTGGAGATACGACCGGAGGTGCGTCAACAAACAGCAACTTTGTGGGAAATCTTGACGAGGCTGCGGTCTACAACGCAGTCCTTAGCCCCAGTGACGTACTCGCTAACTACTCTCGGGGAGGTGGCCTACTAGCCAATACCGGACCGACTGCTGCGTTCACCGCTTCGACCTCATTTGACGATCTCTCAGCAGACGCATCCGCGTCCACTGATTCGGATGGGTCGATCGTCAGTTATGAATGGGATTTCGGAGATGACAGCACCGGAACCGGTGTGACCGCTACTCACCGCTACGCAACCGCCGGCACCTACACAGTGACGCTCAAAGTAACTGACGATGATGGTGCCACAAACCAAACCACCCGGCAGATGACATCCGTCCTGAATCAGCCGCCAACAGCATCTTTTCTTCGGAGTTCCACCTCCTTAGTGACCACCACGAACGCCCTAGCCTCAACCGACCCAGATGGCTCCATTGTGAACTACGCCTGGAACTTCGGAGATGACAGCACCGGAACCGGCGTGACCGCTACTCACGCCTACGCAACCGCCGGCACCTACACCATCACCCTGACCGTCACAGATGATCATGGTGCTACCGGAGTACTCAGTCGCCTCGTGACGGTCGCTGGAGCTGCTGTGTATGCGTCGGATGCGTTTGAGCGGACACTCGTGAACAGTTTCGGCACCGCAGACACCGGCGGAACATGGACCAATACCGGCACCGCAGCCTGGTACTCCGTCAACAACGGCTCAGGAAAACACCTCTTGAACGCCGCAGGTAGAACCACCGCTAGCTACCTGAACTCCGTCAGCGCAACCGACGTCAGCGCAACCGTCGACCTCTCCTTCGACAAAGCACCAACCGGCGGAGGCTTCTACA
>CANJEC010000091.1 GCA_947473395.1 Actinomycetota bacterium
CGGCTCCGGTCAGGTTGGCGTTATACAAATACGCGCCGGTCAGAGTTGCAGAACTCAACTTGGCCGAAACAGCGTTCGCCTCGGTGAAAATCGCGTTTGTGGCATCGGCGCTGCTCAGATCGGCACTGCTCAAGTCCGTGCCGTGAAAATTTGCGTAGCTCAGGTTCGCATTACGAAGAACCACCCGAGCCAGATTGGCCATGTGTAAGTACGTATAGACCATTCTCGCCCCTGACAGATTCGCGTCGGTGAGGTTCGAATAATAAAAAGATGATGATGACAAGTTGGCGCCAGTCAGGTTTACGCCAGTCAAGTCCAAGTACTCAAGGGCCCTAGTTCCGCTGAGATCGCATCCGCTCAGATCCGAACCAGCTACTCGGGCGTTGCAGTCCACAGGTGAGACCGTGGTTGAGGTCGTCGTGGTTGAGGTCGAAGTGGTAGAGGATGGGGTTACGGCAGGAACACATCCACCGAGTAAGACTCCAGACACCAACAGCAGGACAAACCAAGAACCTCGAATGCTTCGCATCTCTACACCTTCCTTCAGGTTTCGGTAGCGCTAATCCCGAACTGTGCTCTCCAGCCCCGTCCTCGCGGGCAGTACCCTATCAGCGTGGGGAAATCTCTTGCGGGCGAGTTGGCAGACACCCCCGGCCCGGCTTTCTCTGATTCAGCTGCTGCGACCGAGCTTGGTATCGCTCCGCTGGACGGCTATCGCCCAGACATCCAGGCCTTACGAGGCCTCGCTGTGCTCGCGGTTGTCCTGTATCACGCGCATGTTGTATTTCCGGGCGGGTTTGTTGGAGTTGATGTCTTTTTCGTGATCTCTGGATTTGTGATTGGGCGAGTACTTCTCAAGCGTTTTGCAGCGGGCAGCCCTGGTAGCGCCGCCAATGCCAGTGGCAATGCCAGCGACAACGACTTTTCGTGGTTCTACGTCCGGCGAGCGCGAAGACTTCTGCCTGCGCTGGGCTTGATGCTTGCCGCGGTGATTCTTCTGGCTCCGCTCCTCGCCCCGCTCGGCGGCGTTCAGTCGACCTCACCCACGGGAATTGCCGCAGCACTTTTTAGTGCGAACGCTTACCTGTTTTGGGGAACCGGTGTCGGGTACTTCGATCCGGTGGCAGAACTCAATCCGCTACTGCACACGTGGTCGCTCTCGGTGGAAGAACAGTTCTACCTGCTCCTGCCCGTTGTGCTGTATCTGTCCTGGAGGCTCGGCAAACGCCGAGACCGGCCTATCAAATCACTGCGAGTCTTTGTGGTCAGCCTGATCGCTGGTTCCTTTGCACTCTGTATCTTGCTCAGCTATTCCGGTGCAATCAGCGGTGAAACGGGTCTTCGCTTTGCATTTTTCTCGCCATTCACCCGCGCTTGGGAATTTGCAGCAGGCATCCTCATCGTGGTGTTACCCGTTCGCCTGCTGGCTCCGGCAAAGCTACGAAGAGTTGCAATCGGTTTAGGCCTAGGACTCATCCTCGTTCCGATGATGCTGCTTCTCGGCTCAAGTCAGATCCATAGCACTGCGGGACTTTTTGCAGTGCTCGGCACCATGCTCGTGATCTACGGCGGCACCGCGCGCATCCAGTCAGAAGCAAGATCCGGAAAGGGAACCGCAGCGCTCGCACCCGCTATATGGCTTGGCGACCTTTCCTATAGCTGGTACTTGTGGCACTGGCCGCTGATAGTTTTCGCTGCGGCCTTCTGGCCAAACTCCGGCTCCCTACCGCTACTAGCTGCGGTCGGTATGGCCCTCCTGCTCGCGTGGCTGTCCTACAACCTCGTTGAGAAGCGATTCAGGTCTGCTCGCCCGAACTCACTAAAGCCCACCATTATCTTGGCGGCTTGTTGCATTGGAGCTCCCATCCTCGCAGCAGTGCTCGCCTCTGCATTGCAACCGATAATTCCCGACACCCCAGAGCGGCTTGCTCAGCAACGCCACGTGGCCGAGCGAGTGGGCTGCGATAACGGCACTCCGATTGGCGAGCGAACGAAACCCTCCTGCACTTGGGGGAACAAAGCGGGCAGTGCTCCGACCATTGCTCTCATCGGAGACTCAAACGCTGGGCAGTTCAGTGAGGCGCTGATCGGAGCGGCGGAGACGAGTGGCATGAGTTTGAAGATCGGCATCCATAGCGGATGCCCCGCTGTGGATCTGCTCGTCGTGACAGCCAATGAAGACAAGGCTGCAGCAGAGTGTCTCAAATTTGTCAACGACACGATCGGCGACCTAGAAGCAGACCCACCCGATGTGATTATCTTGGCAAGCGCAACGAGCGGTTACCTCGTTGGTTCGTACGCTTTACAGAACCCATCAACCGGGGAGTCGGCGCCTGTCGCTGAGCGCGTTCATGTCTGGGAACTTGCCCAGGAGCGAGTTCTTACTCGTCTGGCTGCTACGGGTAGCAGAGTCATTCTGATTGCTGAGGTGCCAAAGCCAGTCAATTGGGAAAACAGTGCAACCTGTTCCCAACTTGCCATTATCATTCACCCCGAAAGGTGTGGATTCGTCGACTTCGACTCACGCGGTGAGGCACCTCAGAGAACAGCGCACGGGGCTGAGACTGCAGCTGTGGGTAACGCTGGCGCCGAGCTCTGGAACTTCAGCGACTTGATCTGCCCCGAGGGTCGGTGCACCGCAAGGAGCAGTGGGCAGATGGTGTGGCGGGATGATAACCACATCAGCATTGCGACCTCGACAGCGTTGGCCAAACGCACAGCTGAGTTGTTGCAGCATCCACCGGCGTGAGCTGATGCCAAGACGGCGCCGTCCTCGGATACATCAGCGGGCAGAAGGTCCTGACAAAGAGGATCCACGGGTAATCGCCGACATCGCTATCGAAGAATGGCATCAAGCGATGACCTTCCACCTTCCTGGCCGAGGAACGATTGATGTTGCTGGAGACCGACTCCTCAACGCTGATCCAAACGCCGCCTTTCCTCGTATCAAGAAGGTGGCACCTCAAGCACTCGCCATCATCGGTGGTACCGGTGAGTTCAAATTCGCTCGCGGCGAAATGACCACCGTGCTCAACGCCGATGAGGGCTACACGCAGACCCTGACCTATCTGCTCGACTGACCTGCTGCCTGTCTAAAGCACAGGCGGACTGAGCTACCAGGCCAATAAGGCCAACGCGGGGAAAGTCCCGGTCAAGCGCAGACCCCGGAGCGCTGTAAGAACTCGGGTGCAGCGGGAGGCATCGCCACCGCTGCACCCACGCTCAGTCAAGGAAACTCAGCTTGCGTCAGACAGTTTCTGAATGTCGCGCCCATGCGAGGTAAGTGCCCAGATAATCGCAATATCAAGAGCAATGATGAGAATTGCCCAGATCGGGTACCACGGGAGCCATAAGAAGTTCACGGCTGCGCTGAGCCCAGCGAGGATCACTCCAACCGTTCGAGCAGCAACATTGCCCGTAAAGATCCCAAACCCGGAGAGCAACAAAATGACGCCAAGGATCAGATGGATCCAGCCCCAAGTTGTGATGTCAAACGTGAAGGTCCACTTTGCTCCGACAACAAAGAACTCGTCATTGAGTAGCGCAACTACTCCGGCGCAGGCTTGAAAGAACCCGACGATCACGAGTAGTACCCCAGCGAACGCGGCGTACCCCGCTGCCCAGCCACTTGGTTGTTCTGACATTCTTACCTTTCCTCGAGGTGGAACTTCCACCACGTACTTGCTGAACACGATGGCTGAGATGGCTAGCCTTCATCGTGGAGATCCTCAACCACTTGCCCCTCAGTCGGTGCACCCTCAAGGTCTTCACAAATACCGATGCATGCAAACATTCCGAAGCATGCAAAGGATTTGTAACGGCCACTCTTCGGTCCCTCGTCTGGTGAGCGTGCTGCTTGCTCTAGGAACTTACGGAGACTGCTGCCTCCGCTCTAGAGGCCAAGTGCCCTATTGCGATGAGGTCGAGGCGTGGATGCGTGGCGGCGTGAAGGCTGATGCAACCGTTCGGACGTCCACCCAAGCGGCGCCTCGGCCTCTCAACCTGCTACTCAGTGAACTGGATCAGGGTAAAACGGACAGAGGGCCCCGGCAACAGCCGGGGCCCTCTCTACTACAAAGTGGTTACGGCTCGCGTGGGCACTCCGTGGATTGCACGGTGCCGTTTGGACAGGTCGTGTCAGACCAGATTGTGTTTAAGTCGAATGTCACGTTGGTCAGGTTCGACTGTGTCAGGTCGGCTCTCGTCAAGTTTGCTGCCTCCATGCGAGCCGAGACGATGACCGTGTCAGTTAGAGTCGCCCCGACCAGGATGGCATCAATGAGGAAGGTGTTCTCTATACGAGCATTGGTCAGTACGGCGCCGGTCAGATCCGCGAATTCAAAACTTGCCCGATCCAGATTTGCACCCGTCAGGTCCGCCCCTGCAAGGTTCCGCCTGCTCAAGTCCTGCTCTGCGAGGTTACATCCTCGAAGATCCGCGCCAGCGACCCAATTTGCACTTGAACAATCGATGTAAGTGAAGCCAACGGGGTCTGAGGTGCCTCCCGGCGTGGTAAGAGTGACTGAACCTGGGCCTGCTGTGGCTCTAGGTGGTACCACTGCGAAGACAGAGCGCGGACCATCAATATCGAAGCTTGTTGCCTCCACTCCGTCGAATTTCACCGAAGTTGTCCCGAGGAGATTCTGTCCGAGCAACTCGACTCTTGTGCCACCGTCTGTTGTCCCATAGGGCGGGCCTGCCGAATCAACGGTGGGGCGTACCACGGGCACCAAGCTTGTCGTGGTCGTGCTCGTCGTCGTGCTCGTGGTCGTAGTCGTTGGGGTCGTTGGGGTTGTTGCGGTAGTTGTGGCGCAGCCAAGAATTGTGTTATCTCCGCGACCAACATTGAGTGCAACTACACAGACAGACAGAGCGCCGGCCGGGGCTGGCAAGGTGACGTCGTAGCCGAAGTTTGCTCCACGGCCATATCGAGCGGCAACGTCGGTGCGAGGAAGATTCGCTGTAAACACCCCAGGGGCCCACACGCCGTTGATCATGACAACAATGTCAATTGGATTGAGCGTGTTCCAGTCTGAGGTCCAGCCCTGAACGCGAACGCTGTCCGCTCCGCCGGTCACTCCATCGACATATCCGGAGGGCGAGTTCGAAGTTCCTGGCGCTGGAGCAAGCTCACAGGCACCCAGCAAACCGGCCATCAAAGCCAGAGCCACGAAAGCTCCGCCCGCGCGAAGTTTTCTCTTTTTTTTGCACACTTATAGAACTGCTGCCGCCGAGCGTCTCGCTCACGTGTCGCCTCCGTTGTTTGTAGACAAAAAGTTTCGCCTCTGATCAGACGATCACATGAAAAGTGGATAAACAATCCACTTTTGGAATATTTCTGGAATTTCACCCGTTCCGACTACCAAAACCCAGGTTTTATATGGGATTTAGAGGGTGAATCTTTATGAACTCGGGCGCACTCCCGGGCGTGCATCTAGTCTCGCTCCATGGAGTCTGAGGCTACTGAGGATGCTGAGACTGCTGAGAACCAGGTTGATAGCGGTGACACCAAAAGACTGCTGATCGATGTCGCTATCCGCCACCTCTCTCTGTACGGCTGGGAAGGCACACAACTACCAGCGATTGTCGACGAGGTTCACGTTGCCAAAAGCTCCGTGTACCACTTTTTCGGCAGCCGAGAGGGGCTCTTGGCTGCTGCGACTGCGGAACAGTATCGACGGACCCTGCTGGCCGAAGATGCACGCGTTGTCGATGATGCACGGGCCTGTCAGACCGAGCAAGAATTCCTGAGTTTCCTAGAGAGGGAACTGCTCCGAGTTGCTACTGACTCAGCGACGATCGCCGCCCGCAAGGAGCGTGTGATTATTGCTGCCGCCGCCCTAACGCGTGAGGAACTATCTGCCGAGGTTGCCTCAGCACAACATGTATTCGTAGACGCCATGGCGGAGATCATTTGTGATGCTCAGGAGCGTGGACTCATCAACAGCTCTGTGAATCCGACCTCATATGCCAGTTGGCTGCATGGGATGACACTTGGACGAACGCTGACAGAGTCCTCGTGCAGCGATCCTCTGACCTGGCTCGCTGTCGCCGTGCCGGCTGCGCTGGCCCCGCTCCGCCTAGAAAGTTAACGGCGGCTACGAGCCGGTGTCTTTGGTCTAGCTGATGAAATCATTTGCCTGAGCTTGGTCAGCCTTATTGTCTGAGATGAACTTCTCACGCACATCGCCTGGCAGTTCCTGGGCTACTAACCGGGACACTGTTGCTCAGGTGTCAGAGCGCCAGATGGAGTCGAAGTGCTTCGTCGAGCGCTTCCATCAGAGCGTACGGTACCTCGCCAATTACTGGACCAAGTCGTTTGACCGAAACCGAGCGAATCTGTTCCGCTTGTGCCTTTGAATCCGACTGAAGCCCTGTGGCCTCGGCTGGGAGCAAAACCTGGAACGGGTAAATTCGAGAAATATTCGAGGTGATTGGAACCACGGTGATGACCCCCTGACCGCTTCGCTCGGCTGAGGCGTTAGCACCATCGTTACTCACGATGATCGCCGGGCGCTGTTTGTTTGCCTCGCCAGACTTCGCGTGATCAAGATTCACCAGCTGGATTTCACCGCGTCGCACCTAGAGCGACCCATCATCAGTCGCTGTTTCCCATACCGATTCGCTTTCTTCACGCCACTCAAGCCATGCAGCTTCGTAGGCCGAGCCCAGCCCACTAGCTCTGAGCAGACGAACTGCCTTCTGTAGCGCAGCAGACCGAGATGGCAACCCCATCTCTACAACATAGGAATCAAGGAAGGTCACATCCTCTTCCGGAAGGCTCAAGCTTATTTTCATACTTTGATCCTACCCGAAGTAGGAAACAGGTAGGGTGATTGGTACGAATCTGGTCGGCCCGGCTATTCGCCGAGCTTCACTTCGGCGAGGGAACGAGCCGAGGAGTAAACAGGTACTGCTTGAGACCCTTCTGCGCTCGGCCAAGCTGGAGCCTTGTAGATCGCTATGCGAGAGATTTGCGAGCAATCTCCGCCAGGATCACATGTGAGTGAACCTGACAAGCCGGGGTACCCCTCTACATCGAGCATCGCTGCGCGAAGGTCCGCTCTGTCCACCACAAGCGAGCCACCCGGAACCCGAGTCGCAGCGCGGCGAAGTGCACCAAAGAGCAGGTTTGTAGCGTCGTAGGCCGAGGCATGAAAAACGCTAGTTGGAGCTCTGCCCGTACTTCGTTGTAGCGCTGGCAGGAACTGCTGTGAGTAAAACGCGAAGGTCCACTCCGCTCCCACGACAAAGAATTCGTCATTGAGCAGTGCAACAGCTCCTGCGCAAGCCTGAAAGCATCCGACGATGACGAGCACCACACCATCGAAAGCGGCTTACCCCGCTGAGGAGATTCTTCACGGCCTGGTAGTCAGCGCTCGCTTCCCCAAGGTCTTCATAGGCACCGATGTAGGAAAAGTATCCAGCAATGGCCATTCGTCGGTCCCTCTTGTAGTGAGTGAACTGCTTACTCTAGGAACTTAAGGAGAGCTCCCTCTGAGCAACAGGCTCCTAGTGCCCTATTGGGATCGCTTTCTGGGTCTCTCCATCCCCGCGGCCCCTACGCTGCCTGCCCTGTTCGCCCTCACCGAAACCCTAGGAATCGGCTCAGGAACACCATAAAGCTTTAGGGCTGGAGTGCAAACCGCCAGACGTCGTCTTCTACGTTGCGCCACTGAGTGGGATCGAAGAAGTTGAACGTCTCCCGGTCTCCTCCGAAGGTAAAGATGGCCTCGTCTGTTGCGCCGGAACCG
>CANJEC010000092.1 GCA_947473395.1 Actinomycetota bacterium
ACCCGCAACTGCGCGGGAGCTTGCCACGACCGCCGCTCGTGCAGCCGATAGCAAAGGCGCAACCGAGATTGTGATTCTCGATGTTGCTCCCGTCATGGGCATCTGCGAGCTCTTCGTCATCCTGACGGCTGCGAACACGCCCATGGTGAAGGCCGTGACAGATGAGATTCAGCAGCGCATTAGCGAAGACTGCAATCAGAATCCCCGATCGATCGAAGGTGCCGATGGGAGACGCTGGGTGCTGTTGGATTATGGCGACGTGGTGATTCACATCTTCTTGGCCGAGGATCGTGAGTTCTACCGACTTGAGCGACTCTATGCAGACTCCGCACAACAAGACTGGCAACTCGGCACACCGTCGACCTGAGAGAACTGCTCGGTACATGCAAGAAGACCCGGCTTAGAGCCGGGTCTTCTGTACTGCGGGGTGCTTGTGGAGCCGATGAGAATCGAACTCACGACCTCTTCCATGCCATGGAAGCGCTCTAGCCAACTGAGCTACGGCCCCGCACGAGGGGCAACCTTAGCTGTCACCCCGCAGAGTGTGGAATTTGAGCGAGCAAGACCCTTCATCTTCGGGGGTTACCCCTGCGGTTTCGGGGTGTCGGGCTTGACCTCACTACGATCAGGTCATGTCAGATTCTCGTTCCGGCTCAGATGCGGAACTCTTCGAACCATACGATCCGCAAGCGATCGAGCCCAGATGGCAGCAGTACTGGATTGATCAGGGCACCTACGAGGTGGACAACGACGACCCACGTAATCGCTACTACGTGTTGTGCATGTACCCCTACCCTTCGGGTGCGGCGCATATGGGTCATGTGCGCAACTACACCTTTGGTGATCTGCTGACTCGTTACCGCACCATGAGTGGGGATGCAGTCCTGTCTCCAATGGGCTTCGACAGTTTCGGATTACCTGCAGAGAACGCTGCCATAAAGACTGGCCGTCACCCTCGAGCGTTTACCGACGAGAGGATCGAGCAGCTTCGAAGCTCGATTACTCGCATTGGTGGTGTGTACGACTGGCGGCGAGAGGTCAAGAGCCACGATCCCAGTTATATACGTTGGACCCAATGGATCTTCTTGAAGTTCCTCGAGAACGGCTTGGCCTATCGCAAAGCTGCAGCCGTGAACTGGGACCCTATTGATCAGACAGTGCTCGCCAACGAGCAGGTGCTAGCCGACGGAACTGCTGAGCGTTCCGGTGCCGTGGTTGAGAAGCGAGATCTTGAGCAATGGTATTTTCGAATAACTGATTACGCCCAGCAGTTGCTCGATGACCTTGACCAAGTTGATTGGCCCGAGCGGGTCGTGACACAACAGCGCAACTGGATTGGTCGTTCCGAAGGAGCCCAATTCGACATGGCAGTTGTGACCGCTGACGGCCAAGCCGTGCTGTCAGCAGAGACAGTCTTGTCAGCAGGGACAGTCGTGTCAGCAGAGTCAGCCACGCCACTGCAGTTCAGCGTCTTTACCACTCGTCCAGATACGGCCTTTGGCATGACCTTCTGCGTGCTTGCACCGGAGCACCCGCTCGTTGCCGAGATTGTCAGTGAGTCGCTGCGTGAACAAGTCGAAGCCTTCATCACGTTGGCCCGATCCACATCTGAGATTGATCGACTGTCCACGGAACGTTCCCTAGCTGAGCGTGGCTGTTTCACAGGCGCCTACGCGACGAACCCGTTTACTGGAGACACAGTCCCGATCTATCTGGCCGACTATGTCTTGGCCACCTATGGAACGGGCGCGGTGATGGCAGTTCCTGGTGAAGACCAGCGTGACTTTGAGTTTGCTTCGATCTTCGGCTTGGAAGTCATTGAGACGGTGCAGCGGCCCGAAGGCTTTCAGGGCGGGGCGTTCACCGGGGATGGCCCGCATATCAATTCTTCCTCCGCCACTGAAGGTGTGGCAGGAGTTGCGCTCAATCTGAATGGCCTGAACATCGCCGAGGCTAAAAACGCAGCAATGGATTGGTTGGAAGCGACCGGACTCGGCGAGCGGAAGGTCAACTTCCGTTTGCGTGACTGGTTGCTTTCTCGTCAGCGCTTCTGGGGCTGTCCCATTCCGATCGTCTACTGCGATGCCTGCGGAATTGTTCCCGTTCCCGAGGACCAACTCCCAGTCCTTGCGCCTGATGATGTCGAGTTCACCCCAACAGGGCAATCACCGTTGCTGTCCCATGAAGGCTTTCTTCATACCACCTGCCCAACATGTGGAGCGCCTGCTCGTCGCGAGACGGACACGATGGATACGTTCGTTGATAGTTCTTGGTACTACTTGCGCTTTACTGATCCGTGGTCCGAAGACGCGCCGTTTCGTCAGGACCAGCTAGAGCAGTGGATGCCGGTGGACCAATACATCGGCGGGGCCGAACATGCGGTGCTGCACCTGATGTACGCCCGGTTCTTCACGAAGGCGCTGTCAGATCTGTCGGTGCTACCAGCGAAACTTCGCGAGCCGTTCCAGCGACTCTTCACCCAGGGGATGATTCGCCTTGATGGTGCAAAGATGTCGAAGTCCAAAGGAAACCTCGTTGCACCAGAGGAAATTATCGACACCCTTGGAGCCGACGCACTGCGGTTAAGTCACCTAGCAGTGAAGCCCCCCGAAGAAGATGTTGATTGGGAGGATGTTGGACTCGAAGGTTCCCATCGTTTCCTGCTGCGTCTCTGGAGACTGGCAGTGCCCGGATCGGATCTGACCTCGGCGCTGCGCGAGGGTGAGCTTCAGTCAGTGGACCAAGAAATTGTGCGCGCCACGCATGTTCTCATTGATGGCATCTCAAAGGATTTTGACCGTTGGTCGTACAACGTCGCCGTAGCTAAATACATGGCCTTTTTGAATGAGCTCTACCGCTACGTCCAAGCGCCCGAGCACGCGCATGGCCCGACGTTGCAGACTTCTGTCAACATCTTGTTGCAGTTGCTTGCTCCGGCTTGCCCACACATGACCGCTGAGCTCTGGGCAGCCCGCCACCTTGATCAGCCGGACGGCGAGCTAGCTCATGTGCATACCACTGCTTGGCCCACCGCCGATCCTGAGTTGCTAGTCCAGGAATCGGCCACCCTGGTGGTGCAGATCAACGGCAAAGTCCGGGACCGGATTCTGGTCCCCTCTGATGCCGATGAGGCAGCCTGTATGGCCGCTGCGCTTGGCTCAGACAAGGTGCGAGAGCAACTCCAAGGCGCTGAGCCGCACCGGGTCATTGCGCGCCCACCGAAGCTAATCAATCTGTTGGTCTGAACTGTTGGTCTGAACTACCGGCCAGTCGCCTGTATTTCATGCACTATTTCGCCCTTCGCTACTTTCTTGTAACCGTGAACGACTCTGGAGTGTCAAAGCATCGTGCTCTCGCTGATTGATCGTATTGAAGCAACCGCCGAACGTGATTATGGGCTCGTGACCTTTGTCTCGGGAGATGACCATCAGACAATTCGCTGGTCTCAACTCCATTCCGAGGCTCTAGTAGTTGCCGCTGCTCTGCAAGCTCGAGGGGTTCAACCCGGTGACCATGTTGCAGTGCTCGGCCCAACCACGCGACAGCTGATTACGACGATTCAAGCAATCTGGCTGACTGGTGCTGCGCTTGTCACGATGCCGCTGCCCATGCGGATGGGTGCGCTCGAACAGTTCGTCGCTCAGACCCGAGTCAGAATTCGTCGCTCCGATACCAAGATTCTGGTTATCGATTCAGATCTTGCAGGATTTATTGAACGTGAAGAAGGAGATCCGCCCTTTGTCACCCTCGATGAACTCTTTGCGAACCAAGGCGTGACCGAGGCCGGCTATCGGCGGCCAAAGAGCAACGAGGATTCCCTCGCTGTGTTGCAGTTCACCTCGGGGTCTACATCGGAACCGAAGGGCGTGATGCTGTCGCATCAAGCCATCTGCAACAACCTTGACGGAGCATGGAAGGCTGCTGCAATCACTCGGGATGAGGTGATTGTCTCTTGGTTGCCGCTCTATCACGATATGGGTCTCGTTGGCCTGCTGACCATCCCAATGACCATTGGATGCACGCTGGTTCAGGGCGCCCCACAGGACTTTCTGGCCCGCCCATTACGGTGGCTGCAGTGGATTTCTCAGTACGGCGGGACGGGCACTGCCGGGCCGAACTTCTCGTACTCACTAGCTGCTCGAGCGATGCGTCGCACCGAAGAAGATCTTGACCTATCGCATATGCGAGTCTGGCTCAACGGGGCCGAGCCGGTTGACCCCGAAACCTTTCGCAGTTTCTTTGCCGCCGGTGAAAAGTTCAAGCTGTCACCCAAAGGGGCTTTCCCCGCATTCGGCATGGCCGAGGTCTGCATCGCAGGTTGCTTCCCCGAGCCGATGGCTGGGCTTCTCACAGATTGGGTAGACAAGTCGGCACTAGAAAGTCGGCACCTAGCAATTCAAGTGGAGCCCGGGGTAGAGGGTGCAACAGAGCTCGTCCTGCTCGGCAAGGCAGTCCCGGGACTCGAAATTGCAATTGTTGATTGTGCGACGGGTGAAATCTGCGGGGACCGCCAAGTCGGTGAACTCAAGATCACGGGCAACTCCCTCACCTCGGGCTACTACGAACAGCCGATAGAGACCGAGGAACTCATCATTGACGGATGGCTTCACACGGGCGACTTGGCGTACACCGTCGAGGGTTCACTTGTGGTGTGTGGACGAATCAAAGACGTGATCATCGTGGGCGGTCGCAACGTCTTCCCCCAAGATATTGAGAAGGTGGCTGGCGAGGTCGCGGGTGCGCGTACCGGCAATGTGATTGCGTTCGGCATCGAAGGACGACAAGGTGCTCAAAACATCATTGTGGTAGCCGAGGCTCGAGCAGCAGACCTTGCAGAAGTGGCGCGAGTCATTCAGTCGGTGGTGACTGCCTCAGTTGGCATTCCGCCCAAGCAGGTCATTCTGGTGGAACCAGGAACAGTGCCGAAAACCTCTTCGGGCAAGCTTCAACGTTCGGCCTGTAGACAGCAGTTCATCGAGGGCACCTTGGCCGTGCTCGATCTGAGCTAGCAGTGCTCGATCTGAGCTAGCCGTGCTCAACCTGAGATAGCCGTGCTCAATCTGAGCTAGCAGTGCGTTACCGTACAGCCCCCAACGGGAATCACTTGTCGACCTGTTCGGGCGACATCGTTGGATAGAGTCGGTTACTGCTACTGGGGAGGGGTGCGTCGGACGTGGGTTGGTTGGCAGACAACAACAAAACAGCAAAGAACAACCTGCTGCTATTTCTCCCCGCAATCGGGATTCTGCTAGCTCAGTTTCTGATCTTTCCCATGCCCTCCGGTGCGCTGCTCTCTGGGGTGATCCTTGGACTGCTTGGCGCACTTGGTGCCCTGGGTCTTGCGTTGGTTTGGCGAGCAAACCGAATCGTCAACTTTGCTCAAGGAGACCTCGGTGGCTTGCCCGCTACCTTTGCTGTTTTGCTGGTGACCTTGGCGGGCCTTCCATGGTTATTGAGCATCACGATTGGGTTTGCCTCAGCCCTACTTCTTGGTCTCATCGTCGATGTCCTCGTCATCCGAAGGTTCTTTAGTTCACCGCGACTGCAACTGACAGTGGCCACATTGGGGTTGGCGCAAGTGCTTGCGTTTTGCGCGCTGTTGCTGCCCCAGTTGTGGGATGCAGGGCCGGCGGTGCGCACGATGCCACCACCTATTGAATTCACCTTCAATACGGGAGGCGTGGTCTTTGACGGGAGCGATCTACTCGCCTTGATAGTGGCACCGCTACTGCTCGTCGCAGTTGCGCTCTTTCTCAAACTCACTGATACAGGAATTGCTGTACGTGCCTCGGCAGAGCGTTCCGAACGCGCAGCCACGCTCGGGATTCCCGTCCGCCGCCTAGAAGCTCAAATCTGGGTTCTCGCTACTGGGCTTGCGTATATCTCCATGGTCCTCACAGCAGGAGTGAGCAGCCTGCCATTCGGCGTAGGCCTAGGACTTTCGGTGGTACTTCGGGCTCTGACTGCCCTCATCGTCGGCCGAATGACGCACCTTGTGGCAATTGCGGCGACTGCGGTCTCGCTTGGTGTGCTCGAGACTGGCGTTCGATGGAATACCGGGGACTCGTATTTGATGTCCCCGATTCTTGCGGGGCTCATCATCGTCTCGCTGCTGTTACAGCGTCGAGGATCGCGGCGCTCAGATTCCGAGGATGCATCCTCTTGGGATTCGCTCGGCGAGGTCCGCCCAATCCCGTTAGCGATTTCCAAGTTGCGAGAGGTGCGACTCGGTCGCCTCGGAGTTGGCATCGCCGTGGTCGCCACAGTGATTGGACTGCCATTACTGCTTGGTACGAACGGCCAATTCAAAGCTGGAGTCATTGTGATCTTCGCGATGATTGGCCTGTCCGTCGTGGTGCTCACAGGCTGGGCGGGGCAAGTGTCGCTCGGGCAAATGGCTTTTGTCGGGGTTGGTGCTTCTGTCGGAGCTTGGGCCACCGTTGAACAGGGCTGGGAACCACTGACATCAATGGTGGTAGCTGGACTGATCGGCGCTGTGGTGGCAGTGCTAGTTGGGCTACCAGCGCTGCGCCTGCGAGGCCTGTATCTGGCAGTCACGACGTTGGCTATTTCGGTAGCTGCCTCTGAATGGATCTTCTCGAACCGCGCCGTTGATTGGATTCCTGAAGGCCGATTTACTCGCCCAGCGTTGCTCTACCGGCTCAGCCTAGATAGCCCCCTCCGGCTCTACTACTTTGCCCTGGCCATTTTGGTTCTCATGGGCTTGGTGCTGCGCAGGTTGCGCCGAACTCGAACAGGGCGAGTACTCGTAGCGCTCAGAGACAACGAATCGGGAGTGGCGGCATTTGGGGTGAATACCACCCGGGTAAAGCTGTCGGCCTTTGCAGTGTCTGGATGCATGGCCTCCATTGCTGGCGTAGTCCTAGTAATTCACCAAGCAGCATTTCGCGAGCAGACCTACGGCGCAGAGGAAAGCCTGCTGGTATTTTCGGCCACTGTGGTTGGCGGCCTTGGTTCGCTGCTCGGAGCCGTACTGGGATCGGTGTTTCAACGTGGGTCGCAATGGCTCTTGCCTGCGCCTTGGTCAGTGCTCGCCACTGGAGTGGGTGTCTTGGTGGTGTTGCTCTCGGTACCTGATGGCTTAGGTGGCCTGGTGTTTAGAGTCCGAGACCGTGCGCTTTCATTTGCAGCTCGCAGAAACGGCTTACATGAATTGAACTTCAACCGAGATACTGACGCTGACTCGCAGCTAGAGGATCCGGCTCCGGCCGGTGCGCAGGAACAGGCGGACGCTGGCACAAACATTGGCACAGACACAGATACAGACGCAGATACTGAAACCGAGGCGGTGCCATGACAGACACCAAATCAACAACTGACCGGATCACTTTGACTGATCTGACTGAGTCGTCTCGCGGCGTGTTTAATCCGGGTCACTGGTTGCAAGTCCTGCGCGCTCCTAGGGCGTCACTCAAAAAACTCGTTGGCACGGGGCCAGTCTTTCCGCTGTTAATTCTTTTTGGGCTGAATGCCGCCGATGAACTCGACCGCACGGCATTTGGAATCCTGTTGCCAAATGTTCGGGACGCGTTCGGCATGTCGAACACAGGAATCCTCTCGCTGGTAGGGCTCACTGCCCTGGGTGCGCTGCTGATGCAGATGCCGATAGCGATCGCTGCCGATCGCGGGAATCGTGTGGTCATTGCGCTGGTTGGCGCCGTGGTCTGGGCCGTGTTCTCGGTCATGACGGGTGCGTCTACAGCAATTTGGATGCTCATCGTTGCTCG
>CANJEC010000093.1 GCA_947473395.1 Actinomycetota bacterium
CGAAGAGTCGTAGCCGCCGCGCTTCCAACTGGACGCTCAAGGCCTCCCCGCGCAGCGTGTGCCCCCGATGCAACGCCGTGAAGCTTCCCCATGTGGTCTGTGGCAACTGTGGTTGGTACGCCGGCCGTCAGGCTATTGAGGTTGACTGATTCACAGGAACTCTGTGGATCACTAGTTTTTCTTGTTTCTGCCAAGTAATCGCTGTTTCTCAGCTGTTTTTGCTCTTTGGCCACGTTCGCTGCTTCGTGCGTCTCGTCCAAGGTGCGTCCTGTGGCGAGTACAGTGTGTGGCACTTGGCCCAGCCAGAAGCGGCTGTCGCTAGTTATTAGAGAGAGAGTGTTTGTGTCTGCTGAGATGCCATCAGAAAGCTCTGCACCCGAGAGGGCAGAGGTTTTTCGAGTGATCCAAGACCTGCTAGCGGACATCCTCGAGGTGGAGACCAGCTCCATCAGCGAGGGAGACTCTTTCGTTGAAGACCTGCATCTGGGTTCACTGGAACTCATTGAGCTTGTTGAAGCAATCGAAGAAGAGTTCAGCCAACGCTCCGATGGCTTTCGTATCGAGGACGAAGACCTCGAAGACCTAAAGACTGTTCGTGACGTCGTCGACTATGTACTCCCCCGAGTCTGAGGTTCACATCCTCGGTCCCCGGGAGCAACTCTGCAGCCTTCTCGGGTATCAGTTTGCTGATCCGGGATTGTTGGAGCTTGCTCTGCGGCATCGATCTTGGTGCGCAGAGAACGGTGCAGTCGCGTCAAACGAGCGGCTCGAGTTTCTTGGCGACTCCGTCCTAGGTTTGGTCATCACCGATCACCTGTATCGATCAGACCCAGGTATCAGCGAAGGGGTACTGGCCAGAAACCGCTCCGAGTTAGTAAGTGCAGTGGCTTTGGCGAGCGTCGCGAGGACCCGCCAATTGGGTGCAGCTATGAGCCTGGGTAAGGGCGAAGAAGCCACCGGAGGCAGGAACAAAACCTCGATTTTGGCCGATGGAATTGAAGCCGTGATTGGTGCGGTGTATCTCGACGGAGGCATTGGCGCCGCAACTGTTGTTGTTCTGGACCTTCTGCACGATCGAATTCAAGATGTCCTCTATGGCGGTTTGGCAAGTGATCACAAGTCACAGCTACAAGAGCTCAGCGCTCGGCGCTTTGGACAACTTCCTAGGTATGTCCTCACCGAGGAGGGCCCAGAACACGAGAAGCACTTCTCGGCTCAGGTTGAACTTGACGGTGAGCCTTGGGGCGCCGGAGGAGGGCGAACCAAGAAAGAGGCCGAGCAGGCCGCTGCCGAACAGGCCTTTGAACGCCTACAGAATCCCACTACAGATAATTCAGACCAGCCAGATCCAGACCAGCCAGATCCAGACCAGCAAGATCTTGGTTCCTTAGCGGCTTCGGACCGCCAAGAAGCCTCATCGATTCCGACGGATACTACCCCGGGGGGTACTCATGCCTGAGCTTCCAGAGCTCGAACTTTTGCGACGCGACCTTGATCGAGAGGTTGGCGAGCGAAAGATCAAAAACATAGAGGTCATAGCGCCATCTGTGGCCAAACATCCAAATAAGAAGGCACTGACAGCAGGAGTAGAAGGTCTCAAGCTGAGCGGCGTAACTCGCCGCGGCATGCTGTTGATCTTTCAGCTCGAGGGGGACCAACTGCTAGTTATGTCACTCGGTGAGCACAGCCGCATGACACGGAACCAGCCAAAGGATCCGATCGTTACGGGAACAGCCCTCATCGTGTCATTCACTCAAGGTGGGCAGCTTCGATTGGTTGACCCCAAGAAAGAGGCAGCCGTTGAGCTAGTGGCCGCCGATGAACTTGAGGAACTTCACCCCGAACTTCTGACGCTTGGCCTAGATGCCATTGAAGAACCAATTTCGTGGACCACCTTTGGTGAGCGGCTCATGCGCCGTGACGGCAAGCTGAAGACAATTCTGATGGACCCAACCTTTTTGGTTGGGTTTGGCCCGATCTACTCGGACGAGATTCTCTTTCACGCAGGGTTGCGCTATGACCGCAATACATCCACGCTCTCTGCGCAAGAGGTTCGTCGGTTGTATCGCGCCCTGGTCGAGACCATCCATGAGGCTGTTAAGTACGGCGGAACCACACTCGAACCTGACGGCTGGGTAGGACTGTCCGGCAAGCCCGGTGACTACGCGCAATACATCGCGGTCTACAAACGCGATGGAGAGATGAGCCCCCGGGCCCGTGGTCCCATTGTCAAGGTTCGCTTTGGTGGCGGCTACACCTACTTTTGCGAGCAAACCCAGGTCTGAGAGGTGCAGCGCACTGCCACGGTCCTCGGTTGAGGACTGCTAACCGGCAACGTTGCCAAGGATCTGATCTACTTTCTAGTCAACCTGTCCGTCCTGCCTACTGAGTTCGTTCTCGGCAAGAACCTCCGGGAGAAGCGTGTTCCTTAAGACTCTGCAGATGAAGGGTTTCAAGTCGTTCGCCGATGCAACGACGCTGTCGCTCGAACCGGGCGTCACCGTGGTCGTCGGGCCGAATGGTTCGGGCAAGTCAAATGTGGTCGATGCCATTGGTTGGGTTCTCGGTGCCCAGAAGCCATCGATTGTCCGATCAGCAAAAATGGATGATGTCATTTTTGCTGGTACCTCAAACCGCCCAGCGCTTGGCCGTGCCGAGGTTTCACTCACCATCGATAACTCTGCCGGGCTGTTGCCGATTGACTTCACAGAAGTCACTCTGAGTCGGCTGTTGTTCCGGTCAGGTGACAGTGAGTACGCGATCAATAACGTTCCCTGTCGATTGCTCGACATTCAAGAACTGCTTTCGGACTCAGGTGTCGGCCGCCAGCAGCACGTCATCATCTCGCAGGGAAACATTGACGGGGTGCTCAATGCTCGCCCTGAAGATCGTCGACTCATTATTGAAGAAGCCGCCGGCGTCTTGAAATACCGCCGTCGCAAGGAACGCGCCGAGCGCCGTCTGACTGCAACCGAGGCAAACCTCACGCGTATTCAGGACCTACTGCGTGAGGTTCGACGGCAGTTACGCCCATTGGAACGTCAAGCTGATGCAGCACGGCGTCACGGTGACTTGGTGAGCGAACTTTCTGCTCTCAAAGTGTTCTCGGCAGGCCGCGACTTGGGACGTTTGCGAGTACAACTCGAGGAATCAGCGCGATCCCAAAATGACCTGCGCGGTCAGGATCAACAACTGCGGGCAAAACTGGCCGACCTTGACGCTCGGATTCTGAGTTCCGAGGCACAACTTTCTGCACTCGGCGGACGAGACGTTGGCGATGCACTCCTTCGCTACGAAACCCTGCGAGAAAAAGCTCGGGGATTGCTTGCATTGTTGGCAGAGCGCCGCCGCGGCGTTGAGCGTGAACTCAGTAGCGCGATCGATGCCGCTGTCATTGCGAGCCTTGAGTCTGAACAAGCGCAACTTCGCGATGAGTCCGCCCAAGCCGAACTCGAAGCAGAGAGAATTCTTGTTTCTGCCGGCGAGCTTGAAGAATCCGAGGCCGCTCTCGCGCAAGAGCGCGCTCTGTTCGAGGCCGACTGGGCCGATGGTATTCCCGCCCCGACTGGCGAGGCAGCCGGAGTGCGAGCGGAACTTGCTGCGCTGCGCTCAGCGATCGAACGAACTGCTAACGATCAAGTTCGATTGGTGTCTCGTCGGGATTCTTTGGCAGAGAAGGTCGAGCGCCTCACCGTTGAAGGGCAGCGCGCAAACGATGAGCGCTCCGCTGCCGAGTCAGCAGTCGAGGCCATTGAACAGAGCGCAGCGACTTCGGTTGCAGAGTCGCTCGCCAAAGAGGCTCAGCTGAGAACTGCCGAAGATGCAGCGACTTCAGCCGAGACCGAGCACTCCGCTTGGGCCGCCCGAGTAGAGGCTCTGACGCTGGCTTTGGACGAAGCGCGTCAGCGCGCCGGGGCGGAACACCTTGGCGGCTTGGATGGCGTGCTTGGCACGTTGTTGGATCTAGTCGATGTTGACGCTGGTTGGGAAGAGGCCTTTGAGGCCGCAGTGGGCGAGGCCCTCACCGCTGTCGTGGTCGCCGATATTCCATCGGCTCGGTCTGCACTCGAGGCGCTGGTTCAGGGCGATCATCGCGGTGCTGTTCTAGCGCTTTCCGGTGGCGCCTCACCTTCGGCCACTCTTCCACCGGAAGGTGAGCCGCTGCGACGTCACGTGCGTGCTCTGCGCAGCGGATCAGCGGCATCCTCGGCCGAGGGAATCGAACAAGTCCTCGACACACTTCTTGGTTCTGCAGTGTTGGTTGACGGCAGTTGGCAAGCGGCACTCGAGCTAGCTTCGAAGCATCCTGGAGCAGTTGTCGTCACACGCGTTGGGGACCGTTTCGGTGCAGCAGGTTGGCGAGTGGGAGCGGCGCGCTCGGGGGCTACTGGCGCAGCGCTAGAAGAGGCCTTGCAACGCGAGGCGCTGAGTTTGACCAACCGAGAACAGGCTCGCCACGCGGTCGATCAGGCTCGCTCTGCGATGATTGCTGCTCGTACTGATCAGCAAGAGAGCGCCAGGAATCGCGATAGCAACGATTCACTTCGACGAACCTTGAGCGAATCTGTAGCGCGGCTAGAGGCCGATGTGATCGAGGCTGCAGCAGAACTCGAATCGCTCAATGCTCACCTTGGCGAATTAGCAGAGCGACTGCGGCGCGAGAACCTCCGAGTTGAAGAACTAGCTGCTCAGTTGCCACAGCTCGAAGCCGCTGATCTGGCGTTGTCATCGCAGGCGCAGGTCATGGCTACTGCACGGCAGAGCCTGGAGGAGCACAGCGCAAAGGTGGGCGCCGTTCGTACTGACCTAGAGGTACGTTCAGCAGGCATTGAGGAACGCCGTCGCTATGTCACTGAGCGATTGACCCAAGTAGATGAACGTCTTTCTAGAAACATTGAACAACGAGACGCTGCCGCTCGCCGACGGGTTGAACTCGTCGCCCGCGCAGACGCGACAGACCGCCTGACACAATTTGCAGTCGGGCGAGTTTCAATCATCGAGGCGAACCTGAACACGCTGCGCAATGAGCGGCAGAGGCAATCCGAAGAGGCTCGGTCCGTGACGAGTGGTCTTGAGGGGTTGCGGAGTCAGCGAGTGCTGTCCGAGCGTCAACTCGAAGAACTGCGCGCCCTTGTGCAAAAAGCAGAGATCGCCGACGCCGAAGCGCGTTTGCGGCTTGAGGCCGCAACCGAGAGCCTTCGAAACGACCTGGACTGTGAGCCCGATGTGGCCATGGCGGCTGAGTGCCCGCCCTTGCCCGAAGGGGTCGCACTCGGTGCACGGGTTCGCGAGCTTGACCGTGAACTGCGGTTGATGGGTCCAATCAATCCGCTGGCCTTGCAAGAGTTCACCGAACTGCAAGAGCGACTCAACTTTTTAGAGGGGCAGCTCGAAGATATTCGCTCGAGCCGTCGGGAACTCTCCAAAGTTATTCGGGCAGTGGATGAAGAGATCGTCAAAGTCTTTAGCGCCGCTTACGCAGACGTCAGCCAGAACTTCACTCTCCTGTTTGAGACGCTGTTTCCCGGCGGAGAGGGAAGGCTTCGCCTCACCGACCCAAACAACTTGTTAGAAACCGGAATCGAAATTGAGGCCAAGCCTTCTGGCAAGAACGTGCGCAAGCTCTCGCTGCTGTCAGGTGGAGAACGCTCCCTGACAGCGCTTGCCTATTTGTTTGCCGTGTTCCGGTCCCGCCCTTCCCCGTTCTATGTGATGGACGAGGTCGAGGCCGCACTTGATGATGTCAACCTGCACCGATTCTTGGACCTAGTTGCAGAGTTTCGTCAGACGGCGCAGCTCATCATTGTGAGCCACCAAAAGCGCACGATGGAAGCGGCGGACATTCTCTATGGAGTGACGATGGAACCTGGTGGCTCTTCGAAGGTGATTTCCGAGAAGGCAAGCTCTGCACCCTAAGCAGGTGTGCTTGCTCCGCTGGGGTCGCTCTCTAGGGCAGACGTGTTGACCAACGCAGCGAGCAGGCAGCAGCAATCAGCATCAGAACTAGGCCTGCGCCAACAAACCTGTAGCTCACGTCAGTGTTCTCCTCTTCAAAGCCGATGGTCGAGCCAAGTTCCTCGTACACCTTGGCCAAATCGGTAGCGCTCTCGGCCGTATAGGCCGTGCCGCCCGTGTCCTCGGCCAAGCCTTTGAGTTCTTCAACGTTGACTGGCACTCCAGTCAGCTGACCAACTCCATCACCGTCTTCATCGACCATGATCTGCCCATTGGCCGTTCCATAGGCGATCGTTGACACAGCCACGCCGGCCTCTTGTGCCAAGGGGATGGCCTCTTCCGTAGGCAGACCAACGGTGGTTTCACCATCAGAGATCAACACGATTGCAGCGTCAGGAACCCCGTCCGTTACCCCAACTGCCTGATCGGCGATGACCTCAAGCGAGAGCTTCACCGCATCGCCAATCGCGGTTGCTTTATCAAGCTCGAGCCCACCGATTGCAGTCTTTATGGACTCATGATCTTGTGTTGGCGGCACCAGGAGTTGTGCTGTACCAGCGAAACTCACTAGGCCCACATTGAGATCATCGGGAAGCTCATCAAGGAACGCAACGGCTGCGGCTTGCGCGGCCTCGAGACGATTTGGGGCAACGTCCTCGGCAGCCATGGACAGCGAGGTATCGATGGCCAACATGATTGTGGTGCGTTCCTGTGGCACTTTGATGGTCATGATGGGCTGGGCGTAAGCAATCACCAAGGTGGTCAGGGCGAGTGCAAAGAAGCCAGCCCCAAGGTGGCGGCGCCAACCTGGGCGCTTTGGTGCAACTTTGTCTAAAAGGTTGAGATTTGAAAATCGCACGGTGTAGCGGGGCCGCTTGAACTGCATAAACACATAGGTGGCTACGAGTGCTACAACGCCCAGCAAGCACCACAGGCGCATGGGAACGAGAAACCATTCGGTCATCGGGTCCGCCTCCCAGCGGTCATTTCTGCTCGGTGTCGGCGTCGAGAGACGTACTGTGCAAGGTCCATCAGCCAGTCGCCATCGGTTCGTAGAACCAGATGATCGGCTCCCGCGGCGCGAATCTGTGAAGCAATCTGAGCGTGCTGTTCCGAAGCAGCAGCGGCGTAACGCTCGCGCACGCGTTTGTCATCAGTGTTGACCTCACGAATTGAACCATCTGCCGGATCTTGGAATTGCAACATTCCGGTTGCGGGCAGGTCAAGATCTCGGGGATCGACTACCTGTACGCACAGCACTGAATGGCGAATCGCTAGCGAACCCAAGGGGTTCTTCCACGTGTGAGGGTCGGCCAAGAAGTCTGAGATGGCAACCACAAGTCCCCTGCGGGGCGCAACGGCACTGATGCGTTGCAGCCCAGCAGCAAGGTTGGTAGCGCCGGTGCCATCCTCTCGGGGGGATTCGAGCACCCGATCCAAAATGCCGAGCAGGTTCCGCCGGCCTTGTCTTGGAGGCATGGTGGTGACTTCGCTTCCGCGCAACATGACTGCGCCAACCCGGTTTCCGCCTCGGGCCGTCAACAATCCAATGCCTGCAGAGGCACCAAGGACAAGGTCGCGCTTCTCACAGAGGGCAGTTCCAAAATCAAGGCCAGCCGACCGGTCGATCAGCATCCAAGTTTCTAGTTCTCGGTCCGCAATGGTCTCTCGCAGGTATGGGTCCTGCATGCGGGCAGTTACGTTCCAATCGATATGACGCACGTCGTCGCCGGGGGAGTAGGCGCGAGCTTCTCCTGGCTCGCTGCCTCGGCCGGGGACAATGCCC